>NZCX01000013.1 GCA_002688415.1 Candidatus Pacearchaeota archaeon | reverse complement strand
GTTGTATGGTTGTAAGAATCAACATAAATACCATAATACCCATAGTCATTGCCTCCTGTTATGTTGTAGCCGTTAAGATCTAAAGTAACATTATCGGCAGTAATTGTAAGGCAGGTGGCACCATCAATCTGCATATCGTTTTGTAAAGTATATGTGCCTGCCTCCACTATCTCGCCGCAACCAGTAATAGAAGTATTGCTAGAATTGTACGGATCAACAATATAATCAAACTCAACTGCCGCATCTATTATTTTAAGATCGAAAGTATCTTGAACCCCAACTAAATTAGTCAGATACAGCTTACTCTCTTCGAAATTAGATAAATCATCAAAGGTCATTATCAATACATCCAAATCTTTTTCATAAACCTCGACAGATCCATTAGAGGAATTTGCATAAAGCGTTATGTCTTTCGTGCTATCCAACTCCTGCTCAAATGTAACCCGGATATAATTCCCCGGATTAATGGATGTATAATTCCCATCGAGAACTGAAACATAATCATAAACATCCCTTACTAGCTCCCTGTTTGAATTAAGCTCATAAGCCTTGGTTATATAAATTATTTCATAAGTTTGCTCACTCAAATGTGGAACAACCCATCCAACAAAATCAACCAATCCATCCGAGTCAACATCATATAAAATGAGATCCTCTCCAGAAAGAATAACTGAACTCTCACTGATTTCCTCAACGCTTTCAACAGCCAATAGTTCTTCTACATTTTCCTCAAGTGTATTTTGTTCATCTAGACTAACATTTTCATTAGGATACCATTTAACCTGTAGCCCTGTGGCATCCATAGGCACCTCATCAACGCCCGCAACATCCCACACACTTGTATAAACTAAAATATCGCTATAATTATATTCATCAGGAGCGCTAACAACAACCCTCTTTATTCCATTAACAACTGTTTCATTGCTAATTGGAGCAGGGGTATAATATGTAACGGCCACAGTTTCATTGTCCGTCGTAACCTCATCACTAATATCAACTAAAATAGTTTCCTCTTGCCCGTTCTCAAGTGCAACATTCCCAGTAAAGCCCATAGATTTCCAAAAAGAACTGAAAAGCTTCGACAAAATGCCCTCATTTTCATCAATCTCTAAGCTGACTTGCCCTGTGAATAAAACCTGTTGTTCTCCGCCATCTTTATCTTCTAATTCAACCACAACCTCAGAGCTTTCAGCTTCTTCAACTTCTTTTTCAATTTCCTCAATACCCTTAATAACACTCAGGTTCTCTGCAGATTTAGGAACCTCAACTACTGCATTATCTTTAGAAACATTAACAACTTTGACCCATTTAACAGGCTGACCAACAACGGCCCCATATTGTTTCAGATCAAGATCATCTGACAACAAACTTTCATCCAAAGTCTTTTCGACAACAACTTCATCACTATATTGAATATCTGCAAGACTTTCATTATCATATGCCAAAGAAACACTGATAATATCACTCAGATTAACTCCCAGCTCCTCCAGATCAATCCGCAGTTCATATTCTTCTCCTAAAAATTCTTCCCCAAAGCCCTCCTCCTCAAGCATATAATCTGTACTAACAATAATCTCGCCATCTACAATTTCTAAATCTAAAAACAAATAATCGACTTCATCATCTTCTTCTACATAAATTGATCCTGGCCTGAAAGCAACAGATTGGCCGCCAACGAAATAAGTAAAGTCTTCATTATAATTAACGCTTCCCTCAATCTCCTCGTCAACATTAGAAATTACTTCGCCTGCAAGAACCACCTCTGGTTCCATAGTCTCTGGCTCTATGGCTTCTGATTCGGCAGCTTCTTCTGGATCTTCTGAAATTGCTTCGCCTGTTATTTCTGCGTCTTCTTCGCCCTCTATCTGCTCTTCTGGTTCTTCTACGATATCGCCATCCGTCATATTCTCTTCCGCTATTTCATCTTCACTTCCTGTTTCGACTGTATCGTTATCGACTTCGCCATCTGATTCCTCCACACCTCCGTCACTGGAAAATTCCTCGCTGTCAACTAATAATGTGAAATAAATTTCAGGATAACTTATGATTGTCCCCTTAGTCCCAAATCCACTTCCGTTTTCAGAGAAGCTAAAGCCATCTGCATAAAAATTTCCTTCCGAATTAACCTCAATTAAATCACTCAATAAAAAAGTATAATTTTCCATTTTACCCCTTACTATTATAGAAGAATCCCCAGGCAACAATTCTCCTTGCCTTAATGAAATAACAAGATCTTCGTCCCCGCCAAAAATATCCTCAAAGCCTAAAACAACTCTACCAGAAAGAAGAGAGTTTCCAACATAAAACCCTGCGCCAAACACGATTAGAACCAAAAAAGCAACAGACCAAAATGAAACGCCACCATACCTCTTAAATATGTTTTTTCCAGCTCTTTTTTTACCCACCATTTTTACATAGACACAGAGGAGAAATACTATATAAGCTTTTATACAATAAAGCATGACTTAACAAAAGCCTTTTAAACCTAATTTTTTAAGAAATATTATGAAATCAGGCAAGAAAACATCGGGTGGAAGATATTTGAACCCCAAAAAGAAACGAAAGGATGCAAGGAATAGGCAAGATAGAATTGTGAAGATAGGTGAACAAAAAACCAAAGTTATTAGAACAAAAGGCGGGAACAGAAAGCAAACCGCTCACACATTAGACAAAGCGAATGTTGTAAAAGACAAAAAAGCAAAAGTTGTTGGGATAAAAAATGTTTTAGAGACTCCTTCAAACACATTCCTTGCAAGACAGAATATTCTTGTAAAAGGAGCAATAATTGAAACTGAGCTTGGAAAAGCAAGAATTACGAATAGACCAAGCCAAGAAGGGCTTGTACAGGCAGTTTTGATAAAAGAATAATCCAAATACTTAAAAAGCTTGTATGCTACAATATTTTACCCAAAAGGAAAGAGAGTTCTGATAGGATATTGAAAAATGACAAATGAAGATGTAAGAAGAACACAGGAATCTATGAAGGAATTAGGCTATAATCTGAAGACCATAAGGAGGGGAGCAGCAATTCTTGACAGATCAGGAAGAAGCGTTTATCTGGGAACTGGATTTAAACTAGCGACAATACAAGAAGATGGATCCCTAAGAATGGACTATAAGTTTAGCTATATGGAGATGTTGGGTGAACAATTAGTTTTAAGAGATAAGGCAAAAGGATTAGGGTTTTTGTGTACTTCTGATAATGTAGATGAAACAAAGACTGAAGTTGAAAGAAGAATGGGATTATTAAAAGCCTATAAAGAAAGATTAGAATTGATAGAAGCTGAAGCGACTCCTGCTTCTGGAGATATAGGAGACAGGGAATAAAATGGATGGTACAAATAATTTTCATTGCTATTTCCCTGGTGGGAGAAGTAGGCCAGAGCATTTTAAAGAGCAGGGAAGAACGTGCCCAGAGATAATAAGAAGAATATCTGAAGACTTGGATCTCCTCATCGCATCAGAGGGGTTTGATATCAGAACTTTTAAGAAAGAAAAAAGACTCTGGCATTCAAAAATTGCTCAAGCGATAAAACTCCTTGGGGATGATGATGCATCTGCAAACGAGGTCGGAGATGAAAGCACACAGCATAATCAGAATGTCGAAACCATGATTCGGCCATTATATGAAAGGATGTTGCAAAAAGGATATAGTGAAAGAGATCTTATCCAATGACTACAAACCGTTAACTTTTTAAATAAAAACTAGACTTTTGAATTGTGCAAAAAACAGTAAAATTGTGCAAACAGCGTCGATTGTGCAAAGCCTTTACAACCCAAAGCTTTATAAAGGCATTTCTTTTATAAACCTTACTATGCCTGCTCCTAAACGATGTCCTGAATGTAATAGCACTCACCTAATCTATGACGAAGCAAAAGGTGAATTAATTTGTGGCGATTGTGGACTTTTAGTTGAAGAAAAAATGGTTGATACTTCTCATGAACTTCGAAGTTTTGATAAGAGTGAAAAAAAGTCTCGTGGCGGTGCACCAATTTCTATGCAAAAATTTGACAAGGGATTAACTACAAATGTTGGTGAAATCTCAGACATATATCGACTAGACTCTACACAACAAACAAGAAAATACTTGAGACTAAAGAAATGGCAAGAAAGAGTTTCAACTTCTATTGAAAGAAATTTAAGACTTGCAATGTCAGAACTACGAAGAGTTGCGTCATTCTTAGATTTGCCAAGTGTTGTTAGGGACGAAGCGGCAAGAATCTACAATTTTGTTTTACAAAGAGGATTGGTGCGTGGAAGAAGCATGGAATCTGTTATTGCCGCATGTATTTATGCCGCTTGCCGTTCATACAACATTCCAAGAACATTGGATGAAATTGCAGATGCTAGTGAAGTTGAAAGAAAAGAAATTGGAAGAACATACAGATTCATTATTAGAAAAATTGGATTGAAAATGACCCCAGCTTCTCCAAAAGACTACATCTCAAGATTTGCATCAACATTACACTTATCACCTAAATCACAAAACGAAGCTATAAAGATCCTAAATAAGCAAGAAGTTGAAGATCTTACATCTGGAAGAGGCCCAGCGGGAATCTCCGCTGCAGCACTTTATGTAGCAGCATTATTAAACGACGATAAGAAAACACAAAGAGAAGTTGCAGACGTTGCTGGAATTACAGAAGTTACAATAAGAAACAGATACAAGGAGTTACTAGACAGGCTAAACTTAGAAGAAAAAATTAAAGAAAAAGAAAACGAGACTAGGCAAAAGAAGAAAGAAGAAAGAGAAAGAGCAAAGCAAGAAGCTGGCGAGAAATAATTCTGGGAAGACTGAAACTAATTTCGTTGGCTAGCAAACAGGCTAGGCAACGAAACATATTTAAATGCTATAGTATTTACTTTTATATGAATTACAAGACTTCTGCTGTTCTTTCTCAAAAAGATCTTAATACGATCAATCAGACAAAAACACATATTACAACAAAAGCAAAATATGGGCCATCAAAAGAAACTAAAATCCCATTAATTATAAAACCAGAATTAGCATTTATAGTGGCCACAATTATTGGAGACGGGCATTTAAGAAAAGAGAAAAAACAAATATGCATAGAATTAACAGATTTAGACCTTTTAAAGCAAATACAAGATTATTTCAAGATTATTTTCAAAAGAGAATTTAACATAAATCTGATAAAACTAAGGAAAGGGAGAAAACAATCCTGGCAAATGCCCATAGATAGCAAAGCTATCCATAATTTATTAAACCAAACTTTTGAAATTCCAATAGGTAAAAAAAGCCACATTGTAAAAATTCCCGAATTTATTAAAAATTCGAATAAGAGCGTGAAAAAAGCCTTTCTGCAGGGAATCATGTTAACCGAAGGGGGCAAAAGAAGAAGGGGATACGGCTTATCTACTGCGAGTAAGACACTATGGAAAGATCTCTCAGTCTTATTCGAAGAGTTTGAAATTCCAATTCAATTAGATAGATGGATCTACAAAAAGTATAAAAAGGAATATTATGGTCTAGTATTTAAGGAGAAACATTATTTGTCTCTTATGAGGGAATGTCGGAGTGGTCAAACGAGTTAGGTTTAGGACCTAATGGCTATTGCCTACGGGGGTTCGAATCCTCCTTCCCTCATTAGAAATCTAAATCTTTTTCCGTCTCAATAAATTAGCATTTGTAACAACGGTAATACTCGATAATGCCATCGCTAATTCTGCAATAACCGGATTCAAAACTCCTCCAACGGCTAATGGAATCGCGATAATATTATAGAAAAAAGCCCAAAATAAATTTTGCTTAATCTTGCCAAAGGTTGCTTTACTCAAATTGATTCCCTGGACAACTCCTTCAAGACTTCCGTTTGCCAACACTATATCTCCAGCTTCAATAGCGATATCTGTCCCAGTGCCTATAGCTATACCAACGTTAGCTTGTTTTAGTGCAGGGGCATCATTAATTCCATCGCCAACAAAAGCAACCATCCCTGATTTTTGTAACTCTTCGACTTTTTTCGATTTGTCCTCCGGTAAAACCCTTGAAATAACCTCATCAATTCCAACCATTTTACCAATAGCTTTCGCCGTTCTCTCGTTATCACCTGTTATCATCACCGTCTTATAGCCCGATTTATGTAATTTTTTTATTGCATCTACAGAATCTTCTTTTAGTGTATCGGCAACACCAATAATTCCGATAACTTTTCCATCCTCCGAAACAACCATGGTCGTTTCTCCTTTTTCTTCATAAGAAATAATCTTCTTTTCGAATCCCTTCAAAGAAACTTTCCGTTCTTTCATTAAAACTTCAGTTCCAATTATAACTTCCTTTCCATTAATAACCCCCTCAACACCCTTTCCGCGAATATTCTTAAACTTCTTAACCTCAAGAAACTTTTTCAATTTTGCCTTCTTGACAATTGCTTTGGCAATTGGATGCTCAGAAAGTTTTTCCAAACTCCCCGCCAGCTTAAATAAATATCTTGTATCTCTAACGGAATAATAATCTGCAACCTCTGGCTTTCCCTTGGTAATCGTCCCTGTTTTATCAAAAACAACAGTCTTAACTTCTTTCATTGTTTGAATTGCTTCTCCCTTTCTAATTAAAATTCCCTTTTTGGCCCCCATCCCCGAACCAACTGTTAAAGAAATTGGGACAGCAAGGCCCAAAGAACAAGGACATGCAATAACCAAAACAGAAATTGCAACTCCAACTGCCCTTCCTAAGTCCGCATCTAATATAAGAAGCCAAACAATAAATGTAATCGCGGAAAGAGCCAGAATCACTGGAACAAAAACATTGGTGACCTTATCTGCCAATCTTTGTATCGGAACTTTCGCCCCAGAAGCTTCTTCGACTAATTTAATAATATGAGATAAAAAAGTATCCTTTCCGATCTTTGTAACCTTCACATACAAAATCCCATCCTGATTGATTGTTGCTCCAATAACCTTACTCTTAACTGTCTTATCTATAGGCAGACTTTCTCCAGTAACCATTGATTCATCAACACTACTTTGCCCTTTTGTTATGACTCCATCTGTGGGAATTTTCTCTCCAGGCTTAACAATAAGTATATCCCCGACTTTAACTTCTTCAATCGGAACTTCGGATTCTTTCCCTCTCCTCAACACCCTCGCATTCTTTGCACCCATTTCGAGTAATTTCTTTATCTCTGAACTAGCTCGCCCCTTAGCTTTGGACTCAATGTATTTTCCAGTAACAAAAATTGTCATAATCATTCCAGAAACACCTGCGAAACTAGTAATCTCCATAAAATAACTCAAAATCCCTGTAGAATATGCAACAACTGTTCCCAGTGCAATTAAGGAGTCCATTGAGAAATATAGTTTATAAAAACCCTTAAGGCCAGACTTAACCGTTGAAAAACCAAAAATGAAAATTATTGGGAAAGACAAAACAAGCATCACAATTGTCATTCTGTTCATCGGAACAAACATCATCCCGAACAGATATTCTGAATACATAATGATCATGATCGGAATTGTCAAGGCCCAAGACCCGACTAATTTAATCAACCATTTCTTTATCTCTTGCTCTTCTAATCCCTTAGCTCCTTCTTCAAATAACTCAAAATCTCCTGCATTATCTACGGCATCCTGAATCTTCTTAAAATCAAAATCCCCTTTAACATACAGCTTTTCAGCAGTAAGATTAACTTTGGCAGATTTAATTCCATCTAACTTTCCGACTGCACGCTCTATGTTGGCAGAACAACTAGCACAATGCATTCCAGCTACTTTATAGACTGCCTTCATTTTAACCTCCGCAGCCTCCGCCGCAGCCTCCGCCACAACTACCAGTTCCACCACAAGTACTTCCTCCGCCGCAGCTACCAGACGCAATTGGCTGAGCTGCATCTACCTCAGACTCTGAAGCAAATCCATCATCTGTAACAATAAAACTTCCTGGGATCATTCCCATCCAACAACTCCATCTAATCGTTCCAGTTTCATCAGGTGTAAACTCCACCTCGTTCAAACCTTCCTTTAATACAATATCTAAGCCATAATCCCTTACTATAATTTCATTATTGCAACCAGTCAACTGTTCAACATTGATCTTCCAAACTGCAGGAACACCTTTTTTCAAGACAAAGGTATCCGGACTCCATCCATCCCTATCAACTGTCATGTAAATTTCCTGAACACCATTATTCAGAACAACACTGCTACTCGAAATCGAAGAAACACCAGCAATATTTTGCTTAATCGCATCATAGCTATACGGACTTCCCAAAACTGTCAATCCCCTGTTTATCATTATAACACCGAGAATCAACACAATAATGGCTGAAAGCTTAAGAATCTTTTTAGTAGTGCTATGGCTCACAAGAGTTGCAAAACCACCAAAAAGAGTAAGCATTGGGATAGTCCCTAATCCAAAAACAAAAAGAGATAGAAACCCATTAAAAAAACTTCCCGTTCCCATGGCATAAATATACATTGCCTGTAGTGGGCCACATGCTATAAACAATCCGCTCAACAATCCTATAACAAGTGGTGCTTTGAATGGTCCTCTAGCGTTTTTTGAGGCCTTCATCGTTAGCTTGGTAATGGACTTAAAGTTAAACTGGAAAAACCTAAACCATTTTAGCCCCATCATGCCAAGAGCATAAAACACCATAAACAATCCCGCCAATATAGAAACTGTTGCACGAAGACCAATGCTAAAAGAAATAACTCCACCGATTAAACCGAAGATTCCACCGATTAAAGAATAAGAAATTGTCTTTGCACCACCATAAATAAGATGCTGCTTAAACCCCTTATGCCCATTAATCGCATTTTTAGCTGTATAAGAAACTACAAATCCTCCACACATAGAGATACAATGGAAACCTGTTAACAAACCGGTTAAAAATAATAACAGAAGTCCTCCTCCTTCATAACTTAGTTCAGGGATACTAATATTTTGACCAAACAGCCACCAAATAACTCCGAAGAAAAGAACAAGACAGCCAACTAAAACCAGAAATCCAACCTTATCAGAAGAGGAAAGATCGGGCGTCTTTGGAGCTTTCTCTTTGACATCCTCGAAATTCAATCCCTTAAGTATTTTTTTTATCTTCTTCTCTGAGATCTTCTTCTCGTCAAAATCCACAGAGACCTCCCCTTTAGCATAACTAGCCTTAACAGAATTAACTTTATCTTTCAGAGTCTCTTCAATTAAGATAGAGCACGAATTACAATGCATTCCTGCAACTTTAATAACCTTCTTCATAAAAAACTTAAAAAAACATTTTATATAAAGAGTTCGGAGAAACTAGTTTCAATCATTTCTTAACCTTCATTAAACTTTCAGCCTCTTTTGGCCCAAGAACATTCTTCATAATTAGATCTACAATCCATCCGAGGTATCTCATAGAGTACCAAACACCCG
Organism: Candidatus Pacearchaeota archaeon; assembly: GCA_002688415.1. GTDB lineage: Archaea > Nanobdellota > Nanobdellia > Pacearchaeales > GW2011-AR1 > JAGVXH01. Next base: position 22,738 of record NZCX01000013.1, on the reverse strand, counting down.
CTTTGGCAGTTGGAGTAATAACCTCTTTACCTTTATCCATATTTTTAACAACGACCTCTGCCACTTGCCTTGGAGATCCTGCGATCTTATTGAATTTTTCAACACAAACCTTCTTCCCATTTTTCATATAACAATCATAAGCTCTCTCAGCAAACCCAGTTTTCATTCTGGCAGGAAGAACTACGGTGGAACTAACACCACTACCCTTTAGCTCATACCTTAAAGATCTATTAAGGGCGTAAACTGCCGACTTGGTTGCATTATAAATAGTAAAATAAGGCAATGGTGTAAAGGCGACAACGCTCCCCGTATTAATTATTCTACCGGAATTTCTTTTTTTCATTGAAGGCAACACCAAAGATATCAAATGGGCATAAGCGCCAACATTAATCTCAAACAAATTCCTAATTTCATCTGCACTTTGATTTTCCAAAAACGTAGATCTTCCAAATCCTGCATTGTTAAACAAATAGTCAATTTTCTTTTCTTTTTTTAGAACTGTAGAAACTATCTTTTCTCGAAACTTATCATCTGATAAATCCCCAACGATTGGCACAATATTGCCGGCGCCCTATTTGCATTCATCCTTTAATTTTAGAAGTTCTTTTCTTCTTCTAGCGACAACATAAACTACGTGCCCATTTTTACAAAGTAAAATTGCCAACTCTTTTCCTAGCCCAGAACTTGCACCAGTAACTATACTCACCTTTTCTTCCATAGTTAACACTATCTTCTCAAAGTTTTAAACCTTTTTATGATGAGAACCAGAAGATATGCTATCCCAAAAAGAAGAAGAATTATAATCTGGTAAAGAAAATTAATTGTTCCAAGATAAGAATAGATAAACACAAATGGCGCCATCCCAAGAATTGTTGCAAAGAAATAAACCCTAAATTTAACATTACTAAATAGACCAAGCGCATAACTCAAAATATCTGCAGGGATAAAAACCCTTAACAAAAGAATGCTAAAGAAGGTCTCATATCTTTCTGCACGAGCCTCTAGAGCATATAACTTCTTAAGAGAAACTAATTTCTTGACTAAGGGAACTCCCCACTTCCTAGCAATCAGAAAAGCAATTGAAGCCCCAATCGTCCAACTAATGAGCGTAATAACGCCAGTCCAAAACCACCCCCAAATACTAGAAGCCAATACTATTATAGGAAAAACAGTAACCGGGGCAACAACCATCGCTAAAATATGTAAAAAAGAATAGATTAGAATTCCGAGAATTCCTGGTTGAATAAATTTTTCCAGATAAGCAGAATTTGATTGTACCAAGTAAGATAAGAAAACAAAAAGAACTAACACGACAACAAGACTGCCAATCGCATTTAACTTTTCAAGATCCTTCTTCATCTTTTCAGAACCACAATATTATTCATTCCACGCCTTTTTCTCTCTACGATTTGCTTGGCCTCTAACTTATCTAATAATCGAGTCATTTTAACTTTCCCGACTCCCAATTCTTCCATTAAAGAACTTTGGAACATTGCATCTTCTGCTTTAAGAAGGCTAACGGCCTTCCTCTCAATAGAATCCAAGCCAGACAAATTGATTTTTTTCTTCCTAGATTTCTCTTTAACCTTTTTTATTATGATCTCCTTCTCTTCTTTGCTAAAAATTAAGAACAATCCAATAAACAAGACAAAGATTGCTATGGTCAAACTAATCCATGTTTGGATTGTTATTGTATCAAACATAGAACAAGTTGGCCCATGGCTACATGTTGTTCCAACAATTGTTTGTAATGCGGTGTTAAAGATAAGCACAATTAAAAATATAAAGACCGAAATTCCGACAATTAAAAAACCAACATTTTTGTTCTTCATATGATAACAAACTAAACATGCTATATAAAAGTTACGAAGAAACTAATTTCACGCGTGGAAAAATGGAACGTACCGAACAAAAGCTTTTTAAACAAATTTTAGTCAATAATACTAATGGCTTCGTAGCTCAGCCTGGTTAGAGCACTGGACTTTTAATCCAGGTGTCGGGGGTTCAAATCCCCTCGAGGCCATTTTTTACTTTTGAACAAGATATGAAGGACCCCGTAGTCTAGTTGTAGTACAAGATGGGAAAGCTTAAATATTGTGTTACCTGTAATATGTTATGCCAGGGGTTAGAATAAAATTACAAGAAAGAAGTCGAAAGATTTTCTTCCGAAAGATATTAAAGAAATTAAAATACCCCAACCTAAGAGTGCTCTCCTCTGAGCTATGCATCCCATACTCAACAATTAAAAAGTATTCCTCCGGGGAACTACTAATCCCTGGAAACACTTTTTTTCGACTGTGTAAATTATCTTCCTTAATGCCAGATGCCCTTGACCTTGAAGAGCTACCTGGAAACTGGGGGCAAAGAAAGGGTGGCAAGAAAGGAATAGAAACCTTAATGCAAAAATACAAAAAAGAACTTCCCCTTTGGAGAGAAAAGGCAATCAAAAATAGTTCAGGAAAGAGACTTAAAAAAATAAAAATTCCACAAATGTCTGAGAAATTAGCTGAGTTTATTGGAATACATTTGGGTGATGGAACTATGACGAAATATTTTATTCGAATTTCTGGAGATTATAGATATGATCTACCATATTTTAGATATATCTCTGCTTTGATCGTTGAATTGTTCGGAATAAAACCACAAATTTTTAAAGATCAAAGACAGATGAATACCGGCTATGTCTTATTGAGGTCTAAAGCCATATGCTCTCTCCTGAATGAAAAGTACAACATCCCCTTTGGAGATAAAATAAGAAATAAGGCGTGTATCCCAAATGAAATTTTGAGAAACAAAAAACTATCTCTTGCATGCCTGAGGGGGTTGATTGATACTGATGGTTCTGTTTCCAGGAGGGGAACCGACGGAAAGCAATTCTGTATAGACTTTAAGTCTCATAATCCAGTCCTACTTTCACAAGTTAAACAAATAACTGAAAAAACTAAGCTATTTACTCATTTTTACAACAAGTCTTCTGGAACAAATTGCTGGTCAAGTATTTTGAAATATTTTACAACAGTTGGAAGCTCCAACTTAAGACATGTTGTGAGATTTCATCAGAGAACTCTAGGAAACACCCTTTATCAAAAAGAAGTTATTGGCTATTATGAGCAAGATTTATATAAGCAATTGGACTTGCCATTTAAAGGACTCGTCATCTAATGGTAGGATGCATCGTTGACTTCGATGAAGCCCAGGTCCGATTCCTGGCGGGTCCATTTTTTAAAATTGTTTCCATTCCCAAGTTCGATTCTTGGCAGGGTCATAATCTTAGCAAGTGAAACAAAGGACTCTATCTTCATCTATTAAAAAAGAATCTTCAAACTGGCTAATCGGCATATTAGATTTCCCAATCAGCAATGGATAATGACGCAAAACTCCTTGTCTGGTTAAAGAAGAAAGAGCGAACTTTATTTTCTTAAAACCTTCTTTTTCTAACCACCTTGCGCAGAATGGTCTTGTTTTATAGCTCTCTTTAATAAAAGTTAAAATCTCTCTAACATCTCGATCTCTTGCAGCTCCTTCTCCAGATAAAGCATAAATCCCACCGCCTTCTCCTTCGCGGACATTCCCTTCTCCTTCTGTAACGAATGGCTCCACCGCGAATGCCTTTTCCTCCAATTCAACATTAGAATCATTTTTACTATTTGGTATTGTAATTCCTCCATGAATCTTATTCTCTCCCAACGTATGCCCACAAAGATTTTCAACGACAGAATATCTCGTATCGTTCTCTATATTAAACTTCTCTAAAAACTCTCCAAGAGAATTGCCAATTTCAGAAACTTTCATATCGGGATGAACGACTTTCTTGGCAGTTTCTAGCAATCCCTTATTTAACGCGAACATTTTACCATGAGACTCATCATCGCTAAAATCAAAGCTGACTGCGAAATCAGCTATAAACCCATCGACACAAATTCCAACGTCTATTTTCAACAATCCACTAGCAACTTTTTCATCCCCTGGCAACGGAGTATAATGAGCTGCAATTTCATCAATAGAAGTATTTACAGGGAAAGCAGGCTCGGCCCCAAGCTCTCTGATTTTTCCCTCAATTCCTTCTGCAATATCAATCAGCAACATTCCTTTTTTTACAAGTTCTTTCATGAAAGTTTTCACTTCTTTTGCAATTTCTCCAGCCTTCAGATATGATTCAGTTTCATTAGTTTCCATAAAAATAATTAGAATTAGATAGTTTTAAGGTTTTAGTTTTAAGAAGACTTGATTAATTATTTATTCACAACCAAATACACATTGATTTCCTATCCATTCGCCCCTTAGGTTAACATAGGCTCTTTCGTTGAAATCCCCCCTACCAACATGATCCAACGCCACATAAGAAATCCCAGGCCAAGAACGTTTAATTGAGGATCCAAGAGATTTTAATGGGTGTTTAACACAATGCACCAAATAGTTCGCTAACCCAATTCTCTTCGCCTGCTTCCTGAATGAAGCCTCAGGAAATTCTTTTGCGACACTCTCTCCAAGAGTTCTTTTAACTAGCATATCCATAAACAACTAAGAAAGACCATATTTTTAAGCATTTATATTCTGAAAGTCTACAATTCCCCCTTCCTTCTCCTCTCTTTTGGTAAGTAATTATAAAGGAGGGTTTGATCTTTATTTAATTTTCCCACACCAATAAAATCTCCGGAAGATTCAGCTTTAACTGCAACAAAGTCAGAGTTTATTTTTTCAACCTGTTTTGAATTCATTTCTACCTCTTTGCCAAAAAACCATTCTTCTTCTTGTTTCTCATTCAAAATAAGAATTGCACCAGCAACTTGGTCCCCAAAAAAGTGTAAACCATCAGTGCTTAGTCTAACTTCTCGAACACCATTTTTATTAGTATTATCCTTCCCTAGATAAACCCCGATTCCTTCAACTGGGAAAACCCTCCAGAAATCCCAAATCTCTTCGTTAGAAAGGGCGCCAGTATATGCCCTGATTCTTTCCTTTCCTGTTTTGATTAAAAGGGCCTTCGTCTTTAGTTCTCCGAGATAATTCAATTCTTGTAAAAATCTTTTCTTCTTTGCTTTGTCAAGTAGATCAATTTTCATTTCTTATCCTCCAATAAACATTTATCACTCAATTTCCGCATCTTACAAAGAAAAAATCCATCCGTATCATTATCTTGCGGATAAAGCCTTTTTGCCTTAATCAAACTTTTATCATAATCCTCTCCTCTCCATGAAACAATCCCATCCCGAAGTTTAATCCCCTCAATTTTCACGTCTAAAACCTCAATATCAAAATTCTTTATTAAAAAGTCAACAACCGCCTCATTCTCTTCTGGGCCCAGAGTGCACGTAGAATAAACCATCTCCCCACCAACTTCTAAACACCTCAAAGCCTCAACAGCTAATCTCTTTTGAATTTTCGACAGATTTTTTATTGTTTTCTCATTCCACATATTAAAAGTCTTCAAACTTTTACGCAAAGTTCCTTCCCCACTACAGGGAGCATCAACCAAAATCTTATTGAAAACAAACTTTGTCTTTTTCCTAAGTCTTTTACAGAATCTAACCCCATCATTCTTCGTAACAATAGTATTTGAAACTCCACATCTTTCTAAGTTAGAATTTAAAATAGAAATTCTTCCCAAGGATAATTCATTGGCAACTATTACTCCAGAATTTTCCATCATTGCAGCGGCCTGTGTAGTCTTGCTCCCTGGGCTAGAACATAAATCCAAAAACATGTCTCCTTTCGTTGGTAAAAGTGTCAATAGCGGCAGCATAGAAGAAATGTCTTGAACATAATAATAACCAAGTAAATGCTCTTTTGTTTTTCCTAATTCTCCAGGTTTCAATCTTGACCTTATAATCATAATCTCTAGATGTTTCTTAATGGGTTGCTCTAGCTTCCAACCATAATCTTCCAGTCTTTTTTTGAGATCATCAACAGAAATCTTCAATGTATTAACTCTAATAGAACTTGGGCTACCATAATATGCAATTTCAAAAAACCTATCTGCATCCTCTTTCCCAATCAAATCTTCCATCCTAGCACGAAAATCTGGCTTAATGGGATATTTCTCTTTCAACTTGGCTTTATGTTCTAATAATTCCATAAAGAAGAAAGTAAAAACCGGTTTTTAAGAGTGTTTATTTCTTCTTCTTAATAAAGAGTAAAGGGAACCATATGTCACTCAAACAACAAGGAAGCCAAACCGTCAAGATTACAATCAAGAAAGAGATCAGCCACAAAACTACATTGTCTCCCAAAACTGCAAAATTAATCAAATAGAATAAACTAGCAAAAACACTTAGAAATACATGGAGGGAGTGTGAAAGAATGCTCTTTTTTATAATAACGCCAAATATTCCCCCGACTAAAGAAACAAACAAAACAAGAAGAGTGCTTTCAAGAATGGGTAGATGAAAAAGAACAGGAATCCCGAAGATGCTTGATCCGACATAAGGAAACAACACATCACTAACAGATCCAATTATAATTGCCCCCAATATGCCCACTAAAACCCCCAAATATATATTCTTTCTATGGCGATAAAAAACTGCCGAGGTAGCTGCTGCGCTAAAAAATAAATGAACAAAATGTGCTTCCTCAAAAAATCCTCTTCCTATGTGAAAACTAGAAAACTCACCTATTAAAACAATGGAAACAGCAACAAAGCTAACAAAGACAGCAAAAGGCAAATGCTCCTTAAATTCAGTCCAAAAGATTTTAGAATTCACTATTTTTCTCCCTTCAGATCCTCAATAACAAGACCTTTAACATATTCTGTCTTTTTAATTCCTACCTTTTGGGAAATTTCCTCTATTCTGTTATCCATCACGTCTGACACGATAATCTTAATTTCACCCATTTTAGTCACCAATTGGTACTTTATCAGTGAGTGATTAGGGTATTTAAACATTTTGCAAGAAAAAGAACTCTAGTTGCCAATATGCCCATTAACAAATCTTTTCTTTTTAGAAGAACAATCGCAATGCTCTTCACACTTCCAGCAATTAGAACAAACCCTTATGGCATCATGACCACTAAAGCCGCATCTCACACCACCAGAACTTTTAGAAGATGTACTTCTAGATGCCATTAAAACTAAAAGAAAGACAAATATAAAAGGTTTTCGAATGCCTACTCTTTCTTCATTACTGTGAATCCACACTCCGAGCATTTCCATTTCTCAAAGACATCTTCCTTATATGAAAAAGGTAACAAATACCCCTTCTCACATTTTGGACATCCTGGAAAAATACAAGAATCTTCCGCCATCATAATCCCTCCGCCATTTTACTTAAAAACAAATATTATTAAGAATTTTTAAAAGTTTCTAGTCATAATCTATTACTTCAACTCTCTTGTCTTTCTCAAGAATACCGACAACATCCGACTCTAAGTTATGAATTTCTCCTTTTTGGAATGGGCCAATCTCCACCCCTTCAAAATTAAGAAAACCGGAAACATCTTCTAAAAAACGAACCAGCCTATGTTTGAACTCAGCCTTTGCTTCTCCGCTCATCTCCGAAGACTTACTCTTCTCTGCCCCTTCAAGCGATTTTATAACAGACTCGAACAGATCTTTCTCGTATCCAAACATATTGTCGAAATCTTTTTTACTAATTCCAACTTCTGCAGCGACAAATGCCAAATTCAAGATTTTTTTCTTCCTCATTCTAATCAAATCTTTGAAACTTGTTAGTGCATTCTCTAATTTTTTCTTATTCTTAATAGCTATCTCACTAAACATATCTTCTTCTTTTGCTAAAAATTCCCTTTTTTCTTTGAAATACTGGCTAGCTTCCTGCAAAAACTTAGCAGGCAAAATTTGCAAAGAATCACTATATTTTTCCTTCCTTACAGACTCATACAGATCATTAAACGTTATCATAAAAACCAAAAAACAAATCAGCTTTTAAGGATTGTTATACTCCACCAAAACATTCTTAACCTAAGAAATCTAATCAAAAATATGTTTAAAAACCTAAAAGAAAAATTGAAAGGCTGGATCAAGAAAACTGATGCAGAAGCAGAAATAGTTGAAGATGTGGAACAGAAGAAAGAACCCAAGAAGAAAGAACCGAAAAAGACCAATAAAAAGAAAGTAAAAAAGAAAGTAAAAAAGAAAGTAGAGGCTGTTGATGAAAAAACAGAAGAAATATTTGAAGACATAAAAAAAGAAGTGAAAAAATCAAAATCTATCTTTAGAAAAAGCTTAACGGAAGAAAAATTCGATGAAGTGTTCGACGAATTAGAAATGATCTTGCTACAAAACAATGTCGCCTACGAAGCGATTGAGGAATTGAAAAAATCATTGAGAGAAAAGCTTGTTGGAGAAAGCGTAAAAACCAATGTTGAAGAAGCATTAAAAGAATCCATAGAAGAATTGCTTCAAAATCCCCCTAATCTAATCGATCAAATAAAAAGTGGAGATAAGCCCTTTGTAATTCTATTCACCGGCATTAATGGTTCTGGGAAAACCACAACCATCGCAAAAGTTACAAATCTTTTATTAAAAAATAAATTATCTGTTTGTTTGGCCTCTGCAGACACCTTTAGAGCAGCTGCGATTGAACAATTGCAAATTCATGCAGACAAATTAGGTGTTCCATTAATCAAAAAAGATTATGGTTCTGATCCTGCCTCTGTTGGTTTTGATGCGATTGCTCATGCAAAGAAAAATAATATTGAGGTGGTTCTTATTGACACTGCAGGAAGAATGAATAATAGAGATACCTTGATGAAGGAGATTGAAAAGATAGTTAGGGTGAATTCTCCAGATCTTAAGATTTTCTTGGGTGAGTCTATTACGGGGAATGATGCCACAACACAAGCTAGAGATTTCAATGATGCCGTGGGAATTGATGGGATAATCCTATCAAAAGCCGATGTTGATGAAAAAGGCGGAACTGCGATTTCTGTTTCACATGTAACAAAAAAACCAATTTATTTCTTAGGAACGGGACAGGCCTATGAAGATTTAGAAGTTTTTGACAAAAATAAGTTGTTAGATAAAATTTTTAATTAACATAATCTTTATTAAGCATAGAATCTAGAGATACTTAAGATGGAGATAGAGGAGATAATCAAGATTCTTATTGCTGTAATAATTCTGATGGTTCTTATAGTAGCAGCCGTTTTTCTTCTTGGAGATAAGGGCGGAGATCTCCTCACATCAATAAAAAATGCATTGAGGTTTGGATGATGAACAAGGTTGGTGGCGGTTGGACGGTACACAAGTTAATTGCAATAATTTTAGCCGTCTTGGTAATGGTTTTGATAGTCGTTGGAGCAATTGGAGGAGGGTTGGACCCTATGTTTGAAAGACTGGAGGGATATTACGACAATGTTAAAGCAAAACTAGGACTTAGTATCAACCAAACCTCCGTTGATATTGGTGGATGTGGGCCATCGGAAGATACAACTATTCAACATATAGAAGAAGTTGAAGAAATAGAAGAAGAGGCTCAAGATGAAATCCCCACTTCTCAAACATCCTTCATGGAATTCAGGATTTGTGAAGGATATTGTGAAATAAAAGATGATGATACTGTATATAAATTTGTATATGAAACAAAAGATTTTACCTCTGGAGGAGAAGACTTAGATGCCCTGTCAAAAAACTTAGAAAATTATGATGCAAAAGAACAAGAAATGTGGGGAAAGGCAAAAACAACCTTTAAATGTGGGGACACACTAGAATTCAACGAGGTGAGAGATAGGGATGAGACAAGCCCCTATTATGGGTGGTATTTCTTTCTCGAATGTGACTTGGATTTGTGGAAATATGACAAAGAAGTTGGAGATTATGATGGGATCTGGGGCAACATTAAGGGCGCGTGGGGAAGGTTTCGAAAAACGGATGATAGATTCAAGACATACCATGTAAGAAGCCACTCCGATAATCCTTGGCTGTCATCAACACGATCACTAGAAGAAATTGAGAGGCTGCAAGACATCAATGATTATTTCGTAAAGAACTGCGTCTAATCTCTCTTTCTTGGAACAAATCCAGGAGAGGGGATATCCCCTATGTTAGACTTTTTGAAAAGCTCTTCTCTCTGTGCCTTGAGCTTTTTTTGCAGCAGTCTTACGGGCCCGTGGATAGTACACTCAACCGAATAACCATTCTCTTTTGTAGAATACTTCCCGCCAGAAGGACAAGGCGAGGCTTCCTTTCCTTTATATATTTGAACAAGAGATGCAAGACAATTCCAAGAATCACCAAAAGTCTTCTTCGCCCCCCAAGAATCTCTACTACGATATAAACTATAATCTGGTTTTTGCTCTACAGATAAATCAACCCGAGTGAGATCATCAACTAAGCGCGGAACGAAATCTCTATCAAAATGAATATTATCTTTTGATAAGATCTTCACAATACATCTCGGGCTTCTCCCATCTCCAGAAAGATTTAGGCGAAAAGTAGATTCCCCAAAGTCCACACTATCAAGATTGAATGGCCCATCGGCATGCAAGCCACCATATTGATCCGCCAAAACTTCTAATGCACCATTTTTAAAGGTATAATAATTATTCCCCCTAAATCCAAATCCTTCATCTAAATCTCGACCCTTCCACCTGCCTTCTAGAAAAGTCTTTACCTCCGGAAGCGTATTTGGCAACTGAGAACCCTCCTCTATTTCAAAAACAATATTTCTGGCAGAAGAGCCTCTTTCATTACCACGGTTATCCTCTGAAAACCCCAGTTGCATAACCACCAAATAGCTTGGGCCAGAGTGTAGATCACCCGAGAAATTAAACTTAATCCTTCTTCCAGAGGCCTTTTGCCCAAGGCTTCTCATGGTTCTCTTGGGCTGCCAAAGCTCTAACTTATGTATCTTGTAATCATCGCCGAACTTAACCAGATTCTCAGTCCTATTCCCTTCTGCCACCGCAAGGGCATATTCACTTCCCCTCAACATCAAAGTTAATTCCCGTCCTCCCCTCGGCAGCTTCTCTATTATTTTCTCGTATGGATTTTTCTCATCTTCGGACTTTAACCTCTTTGCCAGCGCTAGGCCAGCATCATATCCAGGAGAAGAATCTCCGATTTCTAAAAGATCATTAAGATTCTTGGCAAATACATATGAGCTTGTTTCTTCTGGGGAGACTACGTCAACAAAAGACGCTCCCTCTTTCCCTCTCACCATCAACTCCTGAGAGTTCGCGACAGAAGCCCCTTTGGGAGTAAGAAAATAAATGTGTGTATTTGGGCAATCTTCTCTTTTCGCAGAATCAATGCTATATTGGAAGATTAAATCACCTAAGCCACTGTCAATAGAAACCGTCACTTTGTCTAAAGACTTATTGTTGTCAGGAGGATTTCTTCCAGATTCTCCAGTTCCTCCCCCTGCTCCACTATCAGACAAAACAACCTGTCTGTGGTCTTTCCTGTCAGATGTTTTCATAATGGGAACATCTTCTACCCCATAAACCAGCTCTCTACTTTCCCTAGGGCCCAGAGAATAATTTGGAATTTCCGCCACAGAACGTATTGGAGAACATACACTTGCAAGAGCCAATACCCCACAGCACGCGAGTCTAGATACAACACTCATGAAAAATAATACCAAAAAGAGTTTTTAAAAATAATTATAGTTTGCAACAACCTTTATTAACAGTATTTCACTAGGATTATTATGAGAAAAAAGAGGGCAATGTCACTAATAACCGCTCTTATAGATATCGTAATAGTGGTTGCAATTCTAATTATACTAATTACTCTGCTTATTAGATTTCTTCAGCCAGCATATAGCCTTAGTGAAGAATACTCCAAAGCTCAACTAGATGAAATTGAAAGACTAATGGGAGAACTGGAAGAGGGAGAATTTATAGAGCATCTAATCATCGCGACGCCCGGGAAAACCCTTGAAGACCAATCCAGACACTTCATTGTCCATTTTAAAGAAGGGATAAGCCAAATGAATTTTTTGACAAGCGCAGAATATGTTACTGGGGATGCAAACAACGATGGGCTATTCAGTGTAAACTTTTTTAATAACGAGAGAGACAAGGGAAGACTATGCGCCTGCTACATAATATCCGCAGAGGCCATAAGAAAAGATCAAGAAGGAGGAATAATCTTTGAATGGCATTGGAAGGGTGAATATGGTGTCACTAATGCAACCGCCACATGCAGTTCATGCATCTCGCCAAGTGAATATCTTGAGGTTGGAGATTCTGAAGTAGTAGAGCTAAGGGGATTCGAATATATCACAATCACAAAAAACTCAGGAATGGTAGAAATAAAATGAAAAGGGGAAAGATAACTGACAAGGTAGTAAATACCCTAATCTGGATAGGAATACTTTCAATAACATTTATAGCAATAACATTTATAATAAACCACATCTTTGATTGAAAATGAATAAACTAAAAAACAAAAGAGGAGACGAAAAATATTACATTTTAATATCACTCATACTGGGACTAATACTAATCGGCATAATCTTTTCATGGATCTTCCAAGAATATCTGTTTGGCGGAGACGAATTAGATTTGGTAGAATGCAAACAAAGCATTCTTACAAGGCACAATCTCCCGCAGGCAGAGTGGGGCAACAAAGAGTGGCTTTCGCTAAAGGACAAATTCCCACTAGAATGTGAAACACAAGTTATAGATATCGACGAGAACAATAAAGACGAGGCTAGGACAATAATAGCAAATGCCATCGCTGCGTGTTGGGCGCTATATGAAAAAGGAGAAGTCTCTCTTTTCCCAGGAGGAGGATGGACAACCGGCGCAGAAACAACTTGCTTTACCTGCGCAAGAATTACTTTCGATTCAGAAATAAAAAATGAATTCGAGGGAAACAATGCCATTAAGGTTTATGATAACGATGTCACTGGCGACCGTGGTTTTCTATTGGATAAAATGCCAGGAACAGAAATGACATACCTTGACTACCTCTCTAATGGAGGATATAACATATTTAGATTCAAATCGGATTTTGAAATAATAACAACCGAAACTGCCGAGAAGAAAAGAGGAGACATCTATTATCCAGAAATAGTTGACGCAGAGAGAGGAGACTTGCACATAACTCTATCTTCATGGGTATATTCTGGATCAGACCCACTAAATCAAATAATCTTCTACCAAAATGTAGCTGAAAATCTTAAGAAGATTACGAACTCAGATGGAGAAAGCACTATCTATGATAGTATGGCATGGAACGATGAAATTACAGCCGTATGTGAATATTGGGATGGAATTAACATTTAAACAAGCTCACAGTTCTTAAGAACAACATTTATTAACGACATTTAACTGAGATTAGCATGGGAAAAAGAGGAAGCAATCTCCAGCAAACGATAGTCCACATAATTCTCGTAGCATTAATTCTAGCGCTCCTTGTCTTTGCAGTTCTGGGAAGAGGAAATAATAGCGAGATAAAAAAAGAGCTACTTGAAAAACAAACCGCCATGCTAATAGAAGCGAGCCCGCAAAATACTCAGCTAGAAATTAACAAACAAAATGTGAATGGCTTGATTAAGAACGTAGAAATTAAAGACTATCGGATTTCAATAGATGTTGGTTCTGTGGAATCAGAAAAAGGATATATGTTTTTCTCGAAATATGATGTATCAGTTAAAGAAGAAGAAACTAAATTTATAATTAAGATAGAATGAATAAAAAAGCACAAACTGGGGAAGCTATTTTGATGATTGTAAAACTTTTCCTAATTATGGTTATAGCATTTTCTATATATTTTATAGCATCTCTATTCTTAGATTATCATATAGACACTCTGAATGTAGAAGCAAGTCTACTTGGAGAAGAAATATTAAACTGCCTATCCTCAAAAGAGCCACTGGTAATCGACGACGAATTTAAATCTAGACAGGATGAAATTAAAAAATACTGTGGAATTAATGGCGGAAATAATTCCTATATCGGAATAAATATTACTCTCGCCGAAGGAGAATACCTCCTACTAGAAGAAAACAAGGAACTAAAGGAAAGTCTTTACTTGTATGAAACTCCGTATATAGAAACCTCTGTAAAGAACTCGCGTGCACCCGGGAAATACACAAAAGAAACGAACATAACAGTGCTTACCGAAGAAGAAGAAAAATTAGTATTAAATTTGGAGATTCTAATTGCAAATGAAGTCTAGGGGAGGGGTTTTGGGCTCTGGACTTGGAACAATAGTTGCCGTAATTTTCATAATTGCAATACTAACAGTTTTTACACTAATAACAACTGCGATTAAGTCAGTGAATTTTGGAACAGAAATAGAACTAGAGGAACCGCTAAATGAGGATCTTGGTGCAAAAGTTTTCAATGAAAAAAACTTCAATGACGAATTTGGATTGAAAAATCATACCTTGCAAAGCGATCTACAAGAAAGATTACTAAAAGCTCTTGCCTCCACCTTTAGTGGCAGTATGACCTTCTCACAAGCATTAATAATTTGGGACCCTGAAGACGATGAAATATTTATGGAAAACTTCGAAGGTCTAAAGGATGAATTTGCATACATTGAAGTGCAAAAAGACGATGAAATAAGATACTGCACAAGAAATGTCTGCAAGGTTGGAGAATCAAAAAGAGAACTTCTTCTTTCAAGGGAAGAAGGTATCCCAAAGGTTTATGCATATCTAGAGTTAAATTTAACAGATTCTCGAGTTATTGTTAGCGACTACCAATTTGATGAACAGTCAGTCTACATTGAGGCAGAAAAAGATGCCGGAATCTGGGAGGAATTAGCACAGCCATGAAATCGAAAAAAGCGCAAATAATGTCCTTTGAATTGATATTCATAACTTTGTTTATGTGTGTTGCGGCGATTGGGGTCTATACAATTCAGATGGGACATTTTCAAACCTCAATTGGCTCTCCGGCAACCATCTTACAAGAGATAGACTCCCACAAATTATTAGAAGTCCAGGAAAAAGATCTCCTGCTAAGCTCCATCATAGGATTAGATTGGGACGAAGATTCTTTTAAAATCAACGCCCAAAACGCTTTCTTTGATGGCATGAGGAAAAGACCACATATGATAAATTTTACATTTACAAACATAAAAGATGAAGTAATAGAAGAAAACCCCGATGCCTTTGATCTTCTGGAAGAGAGAAGGCTATATCTGAAAGAAAAAGTTTATGAAATATCATACGAAGAAGGGAACTTAATCCTAACAAGAAGTATGAAAAAAGAATACAATATAAGAGGGATTGATCCTTCAAAAATAAGCTTTACAACAACAGCCACAATAGATTTCAGCGAAGTAATAATATTAACAAAGGAGGACACTTCATTTTACGAGGAAAATTCTTAAATACTCTAAAACAATTTAAATAAAATGGACTACGGGACACCCGAACGAAGAAGAACGAAGAAAGATCTCAAAAGGAAAAGAATAGCCAGGGGCTACAAAAGAGGCGGGAAGTTTAGAACAACAGAAGTCAAAGAAGAGAAAAAATGAATCTAGACTTTTTGTTTTGGTTTTTTCTTGCAGGGATTATTATTGCAACAGTTCAAGATCTAAAAAGAAGAGAAATAGATTTTTGGCTATGCGGAATTATGTTATTCGGAGGAATTTCATTCATTATCTTCTACTCCATAATCAACCAAACACTCTCGCCAGCTATACAGCTAGCAATATCATTAATAATTCTCTTCGGGCTAATGGAATTGTTTTATCATTCAAGAGTATTCGCTGGAGGAGATGCTCATTTGCTTTTTGCACTGAGCGCCTTATTTATAGGAGCAACTTGGATTGCAACAATAAAAAACATATCAACATACATAATATTCCTTTTATTCGCTGGAGCAGTTTATGGATTATTCTCATTATTATATCTTTACGCAAAGAACTTCAGGCAAACAAACAAACAACTAAGGCCAAAATTAAAGAAAATAAGGTACCCCTTAATTCTCAGCGTAGGAATTCTTATGATTTTGTTCTCTGGTCTTAGCCCGTTCCTTCCAATGGCTGGAATCCTTCTGATAATCTACCCCCTACTTTTCGTTTTTTCTAAAACACTAGAAGAGAAAATAATGACTAGAATCAAAAAACCTTCCGAAATTCAGGAAGGAGACTGGTTAGCCAAAAACGTAAAACTAAAAACTAAAACCCTAAAATATTCGTGGGATGGACTAACAAAAGAAGATGTAAAGCTCCTAAGAAAAGAAAAGAAAAGCATTAAAGTGAAAGAAGGAATCCCCTTCGCCCCCGCATTCCTAATCGCTCATATTTTATATTGGTTATTCAGAGACAATATATTAAATATTTTTTAAGATCTGACTAAGTATCAACCTGGAATCCACTAAGTCTCTCCAAATTATCTTCATGCATTTTGGCGCAACGTTCTCTCCATCTTCTTCCATTTTCGGAAGTCATGGGGTGTCTTCTGGACGAGATTCCGTAGTCATTTTTCCACTCTCCTTGCATAATCGCATGATAGAACTCAACTCCTGATTTCATAAAAATAAATATCAAAAGGAGATTATAAACCTTGCCCTAACTAAACCTTGGAACTCTTTCTGGCAGTTGAACCATCTCCTCTTCTACCTCTTCAACTATTTCTTCAGCCTTAGAATCATCTTCAATAAGATCCTCGTCTGTTATTTCACCAGTTAAGATCTTCTGCATCTCCAAAAGCTCATCTTGTGTAGCCTGGTATCTCTCTTTTTCGTCTCCATAAACAGGAATAACCTCCAGCAATGCATGATCCATAATCTTTATCTCTCTGACCGTAACCTCTGAAACGCCAAAAACTTTTTTCATTTTAGAAGCAAGTGCATTTGCCATATCATTCGCCTGAACTCCGACCTTCTCACCATGTTTCTTGGGAACTATTAAGGAATGCCCTTTACTTAAAGGATTGATCTCCAAGATAGCAACAGAATTTTCATCCTCAGACACCTTGATGCTAGGATTTTTCCCCTCAACAATAGAACAGAAAATACAACCACCAGGCATATGTGTTAACTCATTCTGCTTAACAAACTCCTCAACCTGATCATTACTCATTGATTGAATCTGGGTTTTGATAGCTTCTTGCTTCTCTGCCGGGAAATTATCCACTTGACCAAGAAGTTGATTCTTAATTGCATCAATCTCTCCTTTTTTCAAAGCCATAAACTATACTAGAATATAAAGGTTATAAATTTAACCTAAAGCTCGTCTATAATCAATCATCTCTGAAGAGGAAACATTTTCAACTTCATTAACCGCATTGTTAACCTGATCGACATCCTTCTCTTCAGGATATGCAAACGAAAAGATCAAAGCCTTAAGCCCAAATGCTATTGGTTGCTCTTCTACGCTACTAGGGATCCCGTCCATTTCTTCAATCTTAGAATTTATAGTTACCTTAAGAGCCTCTAAGTCTACCTCTACACCATCGGGCATAACCTTAAATTGAACTCCACTCATTGCCATATTATTTTTTCTCCTTTAATTTTATCCTAAGGTCCAACAAACTTACATTTAGGACAAGCATAATCAATAGAAAGCGTTCTACATTTATTACAACGCATTAAATCAAATCCGCATTTAGGACAAGGAAACTTAACACTGTCAACGGTTTTCTTTTCACAACTAATACATTTTTCCATAGAAGAAAATCAAATTTTAAGTTTATAAACGTTACCCTTATAAAATCTCTGAGACTAGTTATAATATGAATTTATTGCCTTACGAGTACGATGCAAGTCAAATAAAGGGAAAAGCGAAACAAGTCATCTTCCCTCAGTCAATTGGACAAGTAAAAAGCATAGTGGCAACTAGCCCAAAAATCACAATCAGGGGAGGGGGAACTGGTTTATCCGGTGGGGCAGTACCAAATGGCGATATTGTGTTAGATACTTCAAAACTAAAAAAAATAGGTAAACTAGACCAACAAAGAAAAACCGTTGAAGTTGAGGCGGGTGTGATTCTTGATGATTTAGAGGCTTTTCTAGAAGATTATAACTTGGAATTCCCAGTTAACCCCTCCAGTCATACTATTTGCACAATTGGAGGAATGATAGCAACAGATGCCGTGGGATCAAGGGCAATAAAGTATGGAGCAACATCCAAATGGGCAAGGTGGATAGAGGTTGTTGATAGTAAAGGAAATATCGGAAGAAAGGGTGCTACGGAAATGTCAGACTATACCAACATGGAAGGAATAACAGGAGTAATTGTAAAAGCCTGTTTGAATCTAATCCCGAAACAAAAAAGAACAGCCTCATTAATTCCAGTAAAGGATTTGGATGAGCTTCTCGAGCTGACTCAGAAGCTAAAATCACATGAAAGTATTTCTATGGTTGAAATGCTTGATGAATTTACATCAAAAGGATTGGGGCTTGAAGAAAAGTATCATTTAATCGCAGAGTTCGAAGATAATACTGGAAAAATGAAGGATGAAAAATACACTGAGCTTCTTAATCTTCGTGACAAAGTTGGGCCATTACTTTCGAGAGAAGGATATTTGATGATAGAAGATCCAAAATTACACCACAACAAATTAAAGGATTTCCTAACATGGCTAAAGATAAAAAAGATACCTTGCTTTGGACATATCTCTGTTGGCATAATACATCCCCGATTCAAACCAAACGAAGAGAAACTAATTTCTGAAATGATGAAAGTTGTGAAAAAACTTGGTGGCCAAGTTTCTGGTGAGCATGGAATCGGAATATTGAAAAAGAAATTTGTTGATCCACAGGATAAAAACATTATCATAAATGTAAAGAAAAGAACGGATCCTGAAAATAAATTTAATTCTGGAAAAATAATATGAAAGAAAAGCCCACGAAGCAAGAAAAAATACAAGCTAACAACCTCATAGAAGAAGTAACTGAAATCTTGGGGCCCTGCGTTAAATGCGGAATGTGTAAGTCTAACTGCCCAGTATTCAAAACAATAAGAGAAGAATCAATATCCCCAAGAGGACATTCAATATCATTATTGAATAAGAAATTGGAAGAAAGCTTGTTTGATTGTACTCTTTGTAAGTCGTGCGAAAGAAACTGTCCACTTGGAATTAAGATTTGTGATTCCATTACAAAAGCAAGAGAAGCACTCTCGCTGAAAAAGAAAAACACAAAGCAAAACGAAGAAATGCTCAAGAACCTTGAAGAAACGGGAAATCCTTTTGGAAACAATCCGCCAAAGGGAGAAGAGCTTTTTTGTTGTTAATTATGAGCAAAGAAAAACAACAGTTTCCCTTTATCTTTTTTGTTTAACCTGACAAACCCGAACCTTTCAAGCTGAACAATATCACCCCCTTTTAAACTTCCAAGCTTTTTTTCGCCAAGACCCTTAACTAAAGACCCATCTGGCATAACAACCTCAACCTTCAAGCCATCTTCCTCCCCTGGAAGCCATTGGATATATTTGACCTCCAATCTTTCATCTGGATCTGCGGACAAGAAACTAAATTCTCTTGGTTTCGCCGTTAGTATTTGGCTTGCCCTAAAGTTAAGAAGGTGCAATAGTCTATAATCTCCGTTTTCCATCAAGTCAAAATCCTCTCTAGGAATGTAAAAAGTCTGATGCGTCTTATATTCTCTATTGTTGCCTTTCCCTTTTTGTCCAGAAGGCATTTTTGCAATTAGATCTGGTGTGCCATTAATCTTTATCTTGACAGGATCAGGAACAAAGAAGAAGCGGCGAGAATTCTCAATTAACTTTTTATTAATTGTGTACAATACATCTACCGGAACTGTTGCGCCCGATTTCCTCACGCCCTGACCAACAATAAACTCATTAATTGCTTCTGGCAAAATTCCCCTATCTCTAAGTGATTGCAAGCTCCAAGTTCTAGGATCATTCCATCCTCGAAATTCTCCGGCTCTGACCTCCTTGGCACCTTTGGATTTAGAAAGTTTTATGCCTTCTACAGATAGAAACCCTGTATGTTTAACATGCGGGTGCTTCCAGCCAAAAATATCCCATATAAACTTCTCAACACGCGTTTCCATAATCAAATCATTTCCCCTAATAATATGAGTAATCCCAAGTAAATGATCATCAATAGCCCATGAGAAATCCAAAAGAGGATAGACCTGATACTTCTTATGGGTTCTAGGATGTTTCCTTCTAGAAATTCTAAACATTACCCTATCTCTAAATGCGGGATCTGGATCACTCATCGAAGTTTTCAACCTAACACAGTATTTCCCCTCTTTGGCTTTAAACATTTTTTTCCACCTATCCAGATTTTCTTCATGAGAAAGATTTCTACAAGAACATTCAATTCCTTTAGCTTTTTCTTTTCTCATAATTTCTGGATCGCAAGAACAAACATACATATATCCCTTTTTGATCATTTCTTTTGCATAGGAATAATAGAGTTCCATTCTATCGGACTTATAAACAAATTTTTTGGAATGCTTAATTCCAAGCCATTTAACTCCTTCTTCAATCAATTCATAAGCATCAGGCTCTATGGGTTTCGCCTCGCTGCCGATTGTATCATCCATAACAATAATAATTCTCCCATCATACATCTTAGAATACTCCGAATTAAGAATTAGCTGCCTCGCGTTTCCTATATGCAGTGGCCCAGACGGAAATGGAGCAAATCTCAATACTACTTTGCCCTTGGTGGCATTATCCAAAACTGGCAGCCCCTCTCTAATCTCTCTCTTGCTAACTTCATGCTTTAGCTTCTTTATTTCTTTTTGTTGAGTTTCTAAAGACATCTCATTCACCTCCTGTAAAACTTTCTGGATTGTTGGTAAAAAATCTTTGATTTCATTCTTCTTTAGGCCCTCTGAAAAAAGTCCTGCTAATACCGCCCCCTGGTTGGCCTTGCCATTATACTTAGAAGCATTAATTAATGCGTGAGCTTTTATCACCCCTTTTTCAATTTTAGCCATATTTATCATAGGAATCTAAACTTTAAAAACCAACGCCTTACTGCCTGCGCAGAAAATACAACCTAAAAACAACTCAAGCTAGTTTGCTTGCTACCAGCAAGAATATCATCAAAATCACAATCAAAAAGACCCAGAATAGAATTAGCAACGGGCTTAATCTGCTTTTCTAAATAATGATCATAATCAATCTTATGCTTTAGATTCTGTAATGGCTCAGGGCCATCTACGGTAACAAGATATTCTACAAGACTTCCGCTGATAACCTTTAATTTCCTAGCTGCTTTAACGTGCGGCGGAGTTGTTTTGGTATAATCTTCAACATTTTTTCGAAGCTGCTTCCTATAAACCAACTTGTCATCAAAGGATCCCTTCAACAAATCCTCGACAAATTTCAAAATATATTTTTTGAAATCTTTCTTATGAAAAACAAAATCTAACAACTTCCTTTGGAAATCACCAGCAGCCTCTGTCCAATCGCCACGAATTGCCTCTAAGCCAACAATTTCAATCTCTTCTTTACCATTAACCTTCTTTAGCCCAGCATATCGTTTTTTCGCACCTTCTTTTGTGCCACGAACAGCAGGAATCATTAGACTAAGATACAACTTCTCAAACTCTAACTCTAAAAAAGATTTACGATCATAATTTTCCGTAACAAATTTATCATAAAAAGCATTAATATCCTTCTCGACCTTCTCTCCAATCAAGATGGCTTCTCGCCCATCTTCAACAGAACTCACAAATATAGAATCCGTATCACCGTAAATTACCTTATGCCCTTTATCCTCAACCATTCCCATGGTTTTTTTAATTAATTCTTGGCACGACATGGTAATCGCATTTGCTATATCCATATTGAAATATCTGCAATTTGGAGAAGCTAAAACACCAAAAAAAGAATTCATAATAATTTTTATTGCATAACTAGAAAGCTCCCTACCTTCTTTCTTCGCCTTTTCTCTAGCTTGATGCAACCTGTCCAATATTCCTGGCAAAACACCATCTTTATTCTCAAAACAAGCACCATTAAACACACAAACACCCTTCTTTTTATTAACTCCCAAAAAGGAAAGTGGATCTATATTAAAAGTCCTAATAACCGAAGGATATAGGCTCTTAAAGTCAAAAACCAAAACATTATCATAAATTCCTGGGACTGGGTTCATAACAAATCCGCCAGTAATTCTCTCTGTCTTTTCAACATACCTCATCGTAGGAGAAACAAATCCCTGCTTCGTGGCATCTCTAATATAAAGAGAATCAAAAGACAGGATAGAAGAGCCAATCCTATCCAAAGTCATACCAGTTAGCTCCGCCCTTTCAATAGCTAAATCAATCATCTTAGACTTATCTAAAATATCATAAACAAGTTCGCAATCTAACAAATTATAATCAATCAGCTTATCAATATTATTCTCAAAAAGATCTATAATTTCGACACCACGACCCTTCCCTTTTAGCAGCTTACCCTTCCCAAGCATTTCATTAGAAACACTCTCTAGGGTGTAATTTTCAAAGTTTTTACTTTTTATCGTCGGGGAATCTCTAATGTAAGGATCTCTAATAAAATTCAGGCCATCTAGAACAAGTCTTCCGGAAACTTTCAGAGTTGAACTTCTAAAGAAATTACTTTCGATCTTTAATCTAGATTTTTCTGTTGTCCTGCCCAAACTAAAATTAATCTTATATTTTTCAAAAAGATCTCTTAAGTAGGCAAAGTCAAAATCAATTACACTCCATCCTGTAATTACATCTGGATCAAAATCTAAAAACTCCTCCTTAAATTTCTCAAGAATCTCTTCTTCATCTTTACAGCTAACAACAAACTTTCTTTTTGATGTCTTGCCGGCAGAGACAAAAGATTTTTTGTAATTATCAGAGTAAAGACCTAAACACAATAACTCTCCACGTTCACCCGTTTCGATATCAAGAGATAAAACTTTTAACT
>NZCX01000012.1 GCA_002688415.1 Candidatus Pacearchaeota archaeon | reverse complement strand
TAACCTAAAACTCACATCAGAAAATAAATGGCTGGAGTTGATTAAAATGGCAAACTAATTTTTTTTGAAGTTTTACCAACCTCTTAGGTAACAATGCAGTTCTATCTAAACATTTATAAACCTATTTTTTGAATCATCAATATGAAAAGAAGCTCCAGAAGATGGAAAAAGAAAGGCCAAATGCGATGGAAATGGCAACGGAAAAGACTTAAGAAAGAAAAGCGAAAGAGAAAACTTAAGCGTAGCAAGTAATTCTAAATAGTATATTCTATTACAATAGTTTTTATAAACAAAAAAGATATCTCCAGTTATGGAAGAATTAAAAAAATTGATTAGAGAACAGATGGTAACATCTCCTCGCACTAATTATGCAAAACAAAGGCTAAAATTATCAGATAAATTAAAAGATTATTCGAAAGAAACTCGAAAAGTAACTCGGAAGAGTGAAAAATCTGGAAGGGCCGAGTATGAATGGGAATTTACATCACATCCTGGATTATTACTGCGACTAGGTTTTGAATATCAGATTCCGGAAGGCAAAGGCCTCAATGATGCAGAAAGCTCAAGACCTTATGCAACTCTAATTTATTCTGAAGATTTTACTGTTCCGCTATCTCTTTATGAGATTTTAAGAGAATGTGTAATCTCAAAAGATCATTCCTTCTAAACCCTAACAACCTCAACCTCTAAATTCTTTTTCAACTTTTCAAGAAAAATCTCTTCCTTCGAAACTTCAATCATACATCCAGCAGCTTTTTCATGCCCACCAACCTCTGCAACAGAATCGGGATTATCAGACTTAAACTCGACAATAGTTTTCTCCATCAGTTCCTTCAAGTTTCTTCCTTCATGACCTGCGATTCTGGCAGAAACTTTAATCTTATCTTCATTGTATGCCATACCGATCAAAACAGTTCCTTCTTCGTATGAAGGAGAAGAAGAAAGCATTGAGCAAATAGTCCCAATTATAGCATCCTTAATCTTATCCTGTGCATTCAAAATAACAAACTTCTTCCCACGGATCTTATCCATTTTCTCAGCAACTCTCAGCCCAGCAACCAATTCTTGCTTATAGTCTGTATATATCTCCAAGGCCCTCTCTTTTGCTTTTTCATTCTGCAAACAATAAGGAATAGCAACATCATAATAACCAAGCCGAGAACAAGCATTAATCAGTGTAGAAATCTCTCTAACATCTTCTTGCGTATTAAAAAATTTCAGAATATATAGGTTCCCAATAATATCTCCTGTCTTTTCATCATCTGTTCTCCTTATCATAACTCCTGTAATCAATCTAGACATTTCTTCCTTGTTTAAATCTAGAAGTGTTTTATCAAAAGGAATATCGCTATCCCTAAGCAAAGCAATCGCCCCATCACCATTTCCTGTAACACCAGGTATATACGGAGAAGTAGAATATTCCAATGTCCTCTTCAATGGCCTAGTGGCAGGATACATCACCAAGCCCTTTTTGATATCCAGCTCCTCACAATCATTAATAACACCTTGATTTATTTTAGAAATATTGGTTTCATGACGATCTCCAATCATCCCAATAATAGCTAACTTGGCTAAATCCTTATTCTTAGCTGAAACTTCCTTGGCGAAAAGATAACAAAGCCCTGCTCCAGAACAATTATTAGATTCAAAATCATCCGTAAGATGAGGATTAACTATACATACGTTTTCTGGAACAGAAGAAGCATCAATCTCATGATGATCTAAGACAAAAACCTTCTCAGACGCTTTAGAAAGATAATCCATTGAACCTGAAGCCAAATCCGAGAACAAAATCACCTCATTAGGTTGCCTAGCCAACTCCTGTTTTACAATTTCCTCGTCGAGACTTTTAACAATTCGCACACTAAAGGGAGCATCAAGACGCTGAAGCACTTTAGTCAAAATCGCAGCAGAGGTAATACCGTCAGTATCCAAATGAGAGATCACACGAACTGGCTTGCCCTTTGAAAACTCCAAAAATTCGCTAGTAAAACTCTCCACCTCTTTTAACATACCTCCTAGAATCGTCTTTTTTTTATAAAGATGTGTTTGCCTTTGGGAGTGGTAATCCTAATTTAAGGAGGTTGGAGTTCACTATCTTTGGCGAGAGCGATAGTAAGTAAGAGAGCTCGAGAATCAAGGGTGGGTCCGAAACGAAGTGAAGGAATAGTGGGTGAATATAATGAACTTCAATGGAAAAGGCAATGCTTTGTGGAGTGGTGACAGGGTTTTTAAGAGTGGTGACTGGATTTTAGATAAATCTTTAAATCCTAAAACCCTTAGAAATTTATGTCCAACAAAAAAGGCCAATTAACTTTATTTATAATCTTGGGTATTTTAATCATAGCCACTGTTCTCCTGGTCCTTTACTTAAATAAACAGACTCTCCTAGGAAATTCACAATTACAACCACAAGTACAATCAATAAATGGCTTAGTATTAGAATGCCTAGAAAAAATAACCGGAGAGTCAGTCAACCTGTCCCTATCATCAGGAGGAATAATTTATGAGGAAAAAAACGAAACACTCTTTCTTAACGGACTTATACCCTATTATAATCTTCAGAATATTTCAGAAGAAAGGCTGAAGAATAACATCAGAGATTATATAGACTCTAACCTAGCAGATTGTTCCCAAGATAACAAAGGAGATTATCTAATAAGTTACGAAACTCCGAAAAGCAATGTGGAAATTGAACAGGAGTATATTCTCATTGAAACCTACTTCCCCATTGCAATTGAAATAGAAGAGACAACAAGCTTATTAGAAGACTTTAGTTTTGAGATGAATACGAACTTAGGATATCTATTTGAATCTGCTAAAATAATTTCTGAAAACAATGTGCTAAAAGAGGAGTCCTTATGTCTCTCTTGCGTTGACCAAATTACAATAGATAGGGAGATCTTAACTAGCATAACTAATTTTAGCCCAAATGGCCTACTTATTATACTTAACAAAGAATTAAATAACAAAAAAAGGATAGAGTCCTTTGCATTTGCATTAAAATGAAAAAAGAAATGGTTGCCCTCTATTTTATAGTAGTTATTCTCATCTCATTGGGGACATCTGAAGAGATAACAGATTTTTCTGAACTTTCTTTCGAGGTAGGCATAA
This sequence comes from Candidatus Pacearchaeota archaeon, assembly GCA_002688415.1. GTDB lineage: Archaea > Nanobdellota > Nanobdellia > Pacearchaeales > GW2011-AR1 > JAGVXH01. The sequence continues at coordinate 18,220 of NZCX01000012.1, read as the reverse complement.
ATGATGGAATATCCGCAACTTCTTCGGATATGGGATATAACTTTGAATTTCAAGAGGAAGGAGGTATTGTATTGGATGGTAATGGCTATTTCAGTGCCTCTGAGAATTCTTTTATAGAAACAGACCAAGAGGGTACAATTATTAATGCCGAATTAACGGCAACAAAAGAAACTGGTTGGACTTTTGACAATAACAGATATACAGTACCCGAGGGAGGAAAGCTTATATATGAAAATGGAAAAGTAAAAATTGAGATACCTCAAAATTCTGAAATGAGCATAGAAAAGGAAGGCTTAGAATATACCCTGCAGAATACCTTAGATGAACAAGTAGAAATAACAGAAGACCTAATAACTGGAAAAGACTTCCAAGTAGATAATCTAAGATGCTCGGGTATCTCTGGAGAGTCCTGTTCTATTCAGCCACTTTCAGAAAATACTTACTTAATAAAGGAAGGAGGCAAGATAACCAATAGTAAAATTACAATATCTGCAATTCAAGGAGACCTGGAACTGACAGAAGGAGGAGAAACACCTCTTTTTACTCAAATGGAAACAAATCAAGCTTGGATAAGCCAAGACTCATCGGAAATTTGGGGTAAGGCCGGAGGATTGGGACAGATGTCCTATGTGGACAGCCAAGGAATAACAACAACATTACAAGACGGAGCCCAAGGATATTCCTCTCAAAATGCAATTGAACTAGATACTTCACAAGGAGGATTAGCCAAGCTATTTGATTTAGATGCGCAGATTATAGAGTCGAATGGGGAAATCGTAAACATCAAAACAGACGTAAGCAATATTCCTCTGACAAACATTAAGATCACCACAGACCAACAAACATTTTTCTATAATGAAGGGGGAGGAGAATATAAGGGATTCTATGCACTTGGAGACATAAGTCAGGGAGGGGTGTCTATTGCCTATATGGGTGTGGCAGAAATTCCATTGAGTGACCTAGAAGATTTAGAAGATTTTAATTATATTGGAGTAATAGGAGTAGGCGCTGAATTTTAAGATTTAGCTAGCTTAAGCTTATAAACAAAACAGTCTTTAAAACAATATGAAAAAAAGAAGTAGGAAAAACATTGGGCTCAAAGAAATTCTATTTACCCTTGTTTTATTGAGAATTGTCTCATGGATCTATTTCGCAGGATCCGAAGCAAACTTCTCATTGTTCGATTCAGGAGGATTATTATATATTGCAGTTATTTTACTTTTGTTAACTGGAGGATTCCTATTATACAAAAATAACTCCTTGGGTATTTGGCTAGTAGGGACCTCGGGATTAATAGATTTATTAGGGCTTGGAGATCCAATTGGATATACATTAGGAATAGCCATATTACTTTTCTCTATTTTAAGTCTGACTCTTGATAAAAAAATAAAATCTCCAAAACCTAATCCTTTTTAGCCTTCCTTTCAGCATATTTCCGAGTAATATTCAATCTAGACTGCGCCCTTTGCAACTTGTGCTTAGCCTTCCGATCTGTTACGTTATTTTTCATATGTTCTTTTAAGCCTTCAACCTTCTGTTCAGCATTCTCAAGGTCTTCATTACGCTCAATGCCTAATTCTTCCATATAAGCCTTTAATTTCTTACCAAAAACCTTTGTAGTAGGAATACCATATTGATCCCTCAAAATCATGCCAATCTGCGAAGGAGAATTCTTCTCTGAAAGCTCTGCTATAAGCTTCTTCAACTCAGGCTCTTTCATCTTCACCCAAACAGGCTTATCTAATTTTTCCATATCTATGTTGCGGATTTTGGGTTTTTAAAGTTAATTATATATAACCGTGGCCTGAAGTCTAGGATTTTCACTATTTAGTTGGCGAACGAAGTGAGAATTAAGGGCGGGTCTTCGACGTTAGGCGAAATTAAGTGGGTATCTTGAAAATAAAAAGATGAACGTCTGACAAGGCAGATATATAAAAACTACCTCTGAAGACTTATAGAAGGATTTCCAACTCTCTGCCTCATATCCTCATCTGTCTGAAGCCTATTAGAAACAATTACTTTCAAACCCAAATCCTCTAAATAAGATCTCAAAGAACCCTTTTTCCTTATTGAACAATCAACACCTACCTGAGTTAAATGCCTTTCATCAAGACTAAACATTACGGTTTTATCACTTGCCTTCTTGAAGGGTCTTAAAGCTTCAACAGCATCCTCATAGGCCCCCTCCTGGCCATCGCCATAACCTATTATGAAATTGTGATATGTCATAGAAACTTCTGCTCTCTACCCTATTTAAGAATTTATATACTCCAGTAAACAATTAGAAACCCTTAAAAATCAATCGAAATTAGTAGTTTTACAGTCCCGTAGTGTAGTGGTCAAGCATCTTGGGTTTTGATCCCAAGGACCGAGGTTCGAATCCTCGCGGGGCTATTTTGAGAGGATAAGAACCGAGAGGTTCGACGAGGAGCTTCCATTTTGACAAATTAGAAAATAGGATATAACAAAATGTGGAGGCCGAGCACTCGCGGGGCTATTCCCAACTTATTTAAATAGAAATTACATTAACCTAACATGCAAAAAATAACAGCCCACCTAATAGGAAACAGCATCACCTCAAATAGCAAGAGCGCCATAGATCTAAACTCATCTCAAAACCTCGGACACAAAACAAGGGACAAAATAACCTATACACTGCCCGAAGCCCTCTTTCTATTAGAGAAAAGCCAATTAGAAATTCTTGATATCAAAGACAGAAAAATCCCATTCAAAAAACTATTAAGAAAACTCCTAAAATCCGACAAAAAACTTCAATTAAAATATATTGTATACAAAGACTTAAGAGAAAAAGGATTAATCCCAAAAACAGCCCTAAAATATGGCGCGGACTTTAGGGTCTACAAAAAGAAAAACCAACATTCAGAATGGATTTGTTTTGTTGATTCAGAAAAGAATCATATAAGCTGGCAAGAATTCTCAGGAAAGACAAGGGTCGCGCATTCAACGAAGAAGAAGCTTCTCCTTGCAATCGTAGATGAAGAAAACGACGTAACGTATTATGAAGTCAATTGGAAAAAGATGTAACTCTAGTATAATAATCCTTAAAAAGCTATTCAGGCCCCTCCGAGAATGGAAAGTGCACTATATCATATAACTCATAGAAGAGGGACAGCCAGTAGAGATTATGCAGATATAATTGCAAAACTTTTCAAAAGAAGTGATTTCTTAGACTCTGAAAACTATAAAAATGGTTCAGGGGTTTTCGATGCAGTGGGCTTAGGAGATTTTGCAGAAATTAGAACTATCGGCGGCCCTGTTTCAGGAAGAACACTACTTTTAGTTGAATCCTCAAGAGGCTCATTACCCTTTATTAAAAAAGTGAAAGAGTATATAGAAAGTCGACACCCAGATCTTACACTACATTCTGCAGATCCATAATTATATTACTAAATGATTTTACTCTGAATAATGCGAAGCACAATTTTGACGAAGTCATCCTACCACAATAATTCTTAAAAACCCATTTTATCTAAAATAAACATGACACTAGTATTAAACCATTATACAAAAAGAGGCCAGGGAAAAAACAAACCTAAGAGGGGAAAGGGAATGGAATCTTTATATCGTATGGAAATGCAAGAACTTATGGCTAAAATAAGATCTCATCAAGACTTTGATAAAAAGAAAGGTTGTGCACCTTATTTAAACGGGGTTGCTTTTGTTAGTGAAACAGAACCAAAAGTGAGCTTAAGGTCTATGGACTTTGGAGGTTTAGCACTCTTAGCAGTTAAAGATCTTGGAATTCCAATAGATCCGAGGGAAGTGGAAGAAACGGTTAAATCACTCTACCACACGCAAACTTAAAAAACACCTCTCCCCTAAATCTTTCATGATAGACGTGCAAGAACTTAAACAAAAAGCAATTTCCTACTTAGAGAATAATGGGCCCACGATCCCTGTAAGGATAGGCAAGGAACTAGGCATAGACCCAATATGGGCAAGCGCAATCTTATCTGAACTAATCCAAACGCATCAAATAAAAATCTCTTCGATGAAAGTAGGCTCAACCCCAGTTTACTACCTTGAAGGACAAGAACAGCAATTAGAAAAATTCGCAGACGAACACTTGAAAGACACTCCAAAAAAAGCCTACCTTCTCCTAAAAGAAAAAAAGATCCTAGATGATGCAATTCAAGACCCCCAAACAAGAGTGGCCCTCAGATCACTAAAAGATTTCGCCGTTATGTTCAACAAAGAAGGGAGAATAATGTGGAAATATGCCTTTGCAAAAGAAGAAGTTGAAGAGACTGAAGAAGAAGTTGAAAAAGTAAAGGAAGATAAGACTGATTTGGATTCCCAGACTCCAGAAAAGAACTCAGATTCACAGATAAGCGAGCCAAGCTCGCCTAAGAAGGTGGAAAAAACCAGCGAGTTTTTGGGCGGAGAATCTGAAACAAACGATGAAAAGAAAGTAGAACCAATTTTCGAAGAAGATGGGCAAGAAGAAAAAGAAGATCTTCTAACAAGAGTTAAACAAAAACTAGAAAAACTAAACATAAAAATTCTTGAAGAAACCGATGTCAAAAAAAGGGAACTCAAACTTCTTGGGAGAATGCAAGGAAACCTTGGAGAAACAGAGATATTAATAATCGCCAAGGATAAAAAATCCCTAACTGAAAAAGACTTTGAGAAGATATTTGAGATAATAAAACAAGAAAAAAAGCTAACCCTCTTATTCACAACAGGCGAAATAGCCAAAAAGTCAATTGAGTCTTACAGAGAATATAAGAATTTGATTAGGGTTCGACCCTTATAACAGACACCACCTAAATCTTTAAAAACCTAATTTTATACCAACTTTCATGGGAAGAATAAAACCAAAATTAATCAAGAGAACTTCAAGAAACTTACTTGAAAAGGACTTAGAGACTTTTGGAAAAGAATTTGAGCACAACAAAAAAGCTATTGGAAATTCACTTCCCAGCAAGAAAACAAGAAATAAGATAGCGGGTTATATAGCAAGATTGAAAAAGAACACAAAAACCCTAATTGACGACACTGAAGATGGAACAAAAGAGTAAAACAAACGGAATATTTATTGGATCTAAGCCTTTAATGAACTATGTTACTGGAGTAATCGTTCAATTCAACTCAACAGAAGCCAAAGAGGTAATCATAAAATCTAGGGGGAAATTCACCTCAAAGGCAATCGACATCGCAGAGCTTACAAAACGAAAATTCTCAAAAGAAGGAATAAAAACCAAAGACATCAAGATCGGAAGTGAAGAATTCGTAACAAAAGAAGGGAAAAAGGTAACTGTGTCAACATTAGAGATTACGATGGTTAGGGATTAAACCCTACTTTTTCTTCTTACCCTTTCCACTATTGGCTGACTTCTTAGAATTTCTTAATAACTTATCCAGTTTGCTATCCATCACATCTATTCTTTCTTGAATATCTTTTACACGTGCCCTCATACGAGAATCTCTTATAATCTTAACTACCAAATAAATTGCATAAATGATGGCAAATATTCCAACAGCCTTTATAAAATTAGATAGCCAAGGCAACTTATCGAAAAGAGCTGCAACAAGATCCGTCGCAAATTCCCCCAAACTAACATTCGCCTCTTCCACCACCATGAAAATCAGAGGATTTTAATATTTATAAGAGTATTCATTAAACTTTTAAACCGAATTTATTAATCTCATATATGGCTTCGTAGCTTAGCAGTAAAGCGCCGCTCTCATGAGGCGGAGATCGGGAGTGCAATTCTCCTCGGAGCCATTTAAAGTTTTACCTTGTTTCTTATTCTATAGTGTTCTATACAGGGGGTCCCTCTTATATTCTTGTCATATTCCTCATCGTATCTTAGAAAATTCAAAAATTTCCTGTAATGTTTTGGGTTTGCAAATCCGATTTTTTCATTAAATAGGATCAAATTTTTCTTTCCATTAAATTGAAATCTCCAAGGCAATTTGGCCCCATAACCAAAATTAGACCCCTGCCTCCTCTTGGATCTATAAAATTTTCCAAACAGTCCCTGAGAAACCAAATAATCCGTAATCTCCTTTATTAACACCCTGCAAATCCCATTGCCCTCTACCCTCGGATAATACTTATTTGGATTTTTAGTTAGTACCAAACTTCCGTCTGTAGCTACAAATCCAGCTACAACAAAACCAACCAAGCCTTTCTCATAAAATTCTTTTGGAATGAATAACTTAGCGCCCTTCTTCCCTACTGGAAATCCATATGAAGCAACCTTGGCAAAGATAGATTTATTAGAAAAATTAAACTCTATGGCGTTACAATCTTTCCTTCTTTTGATGGAAGCCGACCTACGTCCGAACGAAAAGAGAAGTGGCGCTATAACCTCTTTGTAAAAGGGTAAATCATCAGGATTATGCCCCGTAATTGTAACAGTAAAATATTCTTTCTTATCCTTCCCAAAGTAATGTGACAAGCACCCGTCTCCAAGGAGAATTCCATAAAAAAGAGCGAACTTTTCTTCTTTTGAAAGAGAATTAATATTCATAACCGATAAAGATCCCCAAGCTATTTAAGCCTTTCTCTCTCATGAGGCGGAGGTCCCGAGGTCAGCACTCGGTAGAGCCATTCGATCTATCTTCTCTAGGAGACAAATCCTTAAATAAGTGTGAAACCTGAAACTTTAATGGTAGAATATTTTCTTCATGGAAGCTTTGATGAACAAACAAATGAAGCTAAAAGAGTTCTTGAAAAGAGAGGAATCTCCTACAGATTTGAATTTACCCCGGATGAAGTTTACGAAAATGAAGGTATTGCATTAGTCGGATTTGGAGGGACATTTCAAGGCCTAAACAATATAAGACAGGCATTTGGTTAAAACCTTTTCTGAACCTTAGTTTCTTTTCCCAACACAATAAACCTTAAAAACCCTCGACATAACATAATTCTATGGTAAACAAGATCGAAAGACCATTAGATGTATTGAATGTATCTAAAGGTAAAGAAGTTTTGGTGCAGCTAAAAGCGGGAAAACAATTTGTTGGAACACTTTTAGCGTTTGACATCCACATCAACGTGGTGTTAGATAACGCAAAAGAAATTGAAAACGGGGAACAGTCAAAAAGCTATGGCTTAACTTTCCTTAGAGGAGACACAATAGTCTTCATTTCACCTTCTGCTGCAGCATCTAATTAGATTTGAGTGTTCGCTGAATATTAATTTCACTCCAGCACACAAATTCTAAGAATCAAAAAGATAGCGGAAGCTCTCAAAACTCAAAACTATCAAAATCCCTAACTAAAACACTATTCTTAAACCCTTTCTTAACCGCTTTCTCAACGTCCCTCATTACCGCTTCAAGCCTTTGAGAGAAATGGAATAACAACAACTTCTTAGCTTTCGCCTTCTTAGCAACATCAACAGCTTGCATTGCTGTCATATGCCCTCTTTCATTCGCCAAATCACCCTCTTCAAAATATGTAGCCTCGCAAATCAGTAAATCCGAGACCTTTGCAAACTTCTCTAATCTCTTGTTATATTGCGTATCAAAAATAAAGCTAACTTTTCTTTCTGGTTCAACATAAATTAACTTGCTTCCATCAACCAACTTACCTTGAATCTTAACCTTCTTCCCTTTCGCCAATTCTCCCACCAAGGGCCCTCGGACATCACCCAGTTTTTTTAGTTTTGCAACATCCAACCTACTCCTTTCCTTTATAGCAAAACTATAATTCAATCCTCTACACCCCCCATGATCAATATCTACTCCACTAATCACAAAATCCTTTTCTTCTAAAATCACACCTTCTGCTGATTCAGAAACTTCCAATTTAATACCCAGCCCCTTAGCATAAGGCCCAACCATCTCCTGGAATTTTCTTTTACTCCCTTTGGGGCCATAAATTTTCAATTCCTTGTTAAAACCGTTCATATCAAGTGTTTGCAATAGTCCTGGCAATCCCAAAATGTGATCTCCGTGCCAGTGGCTTATAAATATCTTATCAATTTTACATGGATTTATTTTTGCAACTCTGAACTGCCTTTGGGTTCCTTCTCCACAATCAAAGAGAATAGTCTCTCCATTATACTCTAAAAGCACAGCTGGATGATTCCGTTTCGCCGTGGGAATCGCACTTCCAGTCCCCAAAAAAGTCACTTTAGCCTTATCCATAGAATACACAAAGAAAGAAGGTTTTTATTATTGTTGGTTAGCACACAAATTTATATAAACAGCCCCTACGTAGAATAAGAATGGCAACATTGGGAAAAGCATTACAAGATTTAAGCTATTCTTCGGGCTGGTTTTATAACGCAAAAGATGGTGCATATAGGCCCGACCACTGGGTCTGTAGCCTTGAAACCGACAATCATCCAATAAGGGATTGGATGTATCGTGTCGCAAATAGTATCTTGCCAGAAAAGCTTCAGCTAAAACATACATTTGATGAAGGAACTATTTTTTACACAATCCCTGGAGGAGGAAGTGGAGGAGGAAAAGTCAAGAATCTTAAAAATGATCGACCAGCAACTCCTGCAGACTATAAAGAAAGTCGCGAAAAACATGAACGAGCCTTCCTGCGAACTTATGCGAAACCATTCGTCACATAATTGTTAAGAAAGCTAATAACAAAAACATTAAATTATTATACTAGAGAATATAAGCAGACACCAGGATTTGCACCTGGGATCAGCGGGTTGCAGCCGCTTGCCTTACTACTTGGCTATGCCTGCGCACGCTTCCGGCAGGATTTGAACCTGCGACTTTCGCCTCTCTTCAAAGGAGGAATTAACCTCCTAAAGATTTTAGAAGGGCGACGCTCTATCCAGGCTGAGCTACGGAAGCTTAATTTTATGATGAATAATTTTGTTTATAAAATTATCTACTACTGACTTTTTGCAAGTCCAAAGAACCCATGAGTTATTAGCACGATCATAATAGGGCTCATGGAAAAATATGCCTAAATCTGCACCGATTAACCTGATTTCGTCTAAAAATGATTTAGACTTCTGTCTCAACTGTACAGCTATGCCAGATCTGTGCTTGTAAATGTTCCCATCACACTCAAAAACACCCTTAATAAAAGCTCTCTTCCAAATATTATTCTTTTTAACAATTTCCGGAACTTTAATCGTGTCATATTTTAATCCAACAGGAAGCTCGTACAGTTCAGCCAGTAACATTACAAGTGGTTTAGAAAAAATATACATCTGATAATATGTTCGAACACTATAATGAACTGCATCAGCTCCAAAAAGAGATTTTACTAAAGATTCCAAGAAATTTATCTTCTCTAATGAGGAAGAAGTTACCTGGACACACCACGAGTTCCTCTTCTCTCTTTTTTGATGAATTAAACACCCATCACCCAGAATAATTCCAAGAAAATAACTCAGTTCTTCATTAAAAAACTTAGGAAATTTAATCAAATTTCCTCCTTTAATAGAAAATGATTGGATCTCTAGAAATTTAAGATTAAGATCCTTACAAAGAGCTACAACAACACTAAGGGGAATAGGCCTTTCCTTATTTCTCCAAAAATAATAAGATCTTATAGAAAATCCCTTGAAATAATTGGAACTTAATTGAAAAAGTAAACTTGAAAATTCATCGGAAAAAATACAAATCTCTTGCCCTGTATCAGAGAGATTTTTTAAAATTTTTATAGTGAACTTCATACTAATGTATAAGAGGGATAGATATATAAAAGTTTCTAAGGAAAACTAGGAATACTCTTATAAATCCTAGAATCATAAATCCTATATGGCAAAAAAAGATAGCTTTAAAGAAGACAAAGAGTTCATTAGCTTCATAAATGAATTTGGTCTTATTTGGGGACCAGAACCAGAAATATATAATGGACTGGCAGGATTTTATACATACGGGCCGTTGGGAAAATTACTAAAAAATAAAGTAGAGAATGCTGTTCGTCAAATTTTTAATTCTAATGGATTAAGAGAATTAGAAGGTCCAACAGTAATGCCTGATTGTGTATGGGAGGCTTCGGGACATCTAGAAACATTTAGCGATAGAACCATTGAGTGCTCAAAATGCGGAGCAACATTTAGAGCAGATAAATTAGTTGAAGAGAGTTTCGATGTAGCAGCAGATGCTTGGAGTGATAAAAAGATATTAGAATTCATTGAAAAAGAAAATATCCTTTGTTCTTCTTGTAAAGGATTCCTTAAGAAAAATATTGAAGCACAAAGCCTTATGATGAAAACAAATGTTGCTGGGACCGAAGCATCGTTAAGGCCAGAAACTGCTACCGTCACATATTTACCCTATTTAAAATTTTATAATTACTTTAGAAAAAAACTTCCTTTGGGAGTTTTTCAAATAGGAAAGGCTTACAGAAATGAAATCTCTCCAAGACAACATGTAATTCGAGGAAGAGAGTTCACCCAAGCAGAAGGTCAACTTTTCGTAGACCCGCTGGAAAAAAATAAATGGGAGAAGTTTAACGAGATAAAAAAGAACGAACTCCCATTTTGGGATTACAAAAGTCAGGAAAAGAGCAGTAAAGTTACTAGGATTAGCATTGAGGAAGCGCTAAAAAAAGGATTTATAAAAAGTCAAGCATATGGGTGGTGCATTAATCTAGCTTATAGTTTGTACGAAAACTTTGGTATACCTAAGGAAAGAATTAGACTTCGGCAACACCATCCAGATGAAAAAGCATTTTATGCCGATGACGCATGGGACATAGAAGTAAATCTCAATAGCTATGGGTGGACAGAAATGTGTGGAGTACATGATAGAACAGATTATGACTTGAAACAACACTCTAAATTTTCTGGGAAAAAACTAGAAGCAATGAGAGAAAATGGAGAAAGGTTTGTCCCTCATGTTTTGGAGATAGCATTTGGAACAGATAGACCAACATATGCTCTAATTGACATATTTTATGATAAGAAAAAAGAAAATGAAGGAAAGACAACATTAAAAGTTCCCTACAAAATGGCGCCAATCGAAGTATCCATTTTCCCACTGACAAAAAAAGAAGAACAAATTGGAATTGCACAAAAATTAAAAAAGAAATTGGAATCTGAATTTATTGTAAATTACGACGCTGCAGGAAGTATTGGGAGGAGATACTTAAGGAGTTCGACAGTTGGCACGCCTTATGCAATCACAATAGATTATGATTCCGCAAAAAACAAGGACCTTACAATAAGAGATAGAGATTCCGGAGAACAGAAGAGAATTAAGATTGAAGATGTGAAAGATACATTAAGAAAATTGATTTCTGGTGAAATAAAATTCGGAGATTTAAAATGATAGAACCAGTATATGTCCGGTATCTTCCACATGTGGCTACGGGACTTTTTACTCTGGCTGCGATTATGGCAGCTTACACCAATATAACAAAAAGCGATATAGAAAAGCAAGATGATGATCGAAGAAGATTCTCGAATCTAAGTGAAATGGAGAAATAAATCTTAACATTCCACTAAACTTATATACTCAAACATATATGTTAGAAAAGAGGTGAAAATATGACTAATACAATTGCTTTTGTGTCTATAAAGGGTGGCGTAGGAAAAACAACACTAGCTCTAGAAACAGCATCATGCCTTGCAAATTATTACAAAAAAAAGGTTCTTCTTATCGACGGTAACTTCTCAGCACCAAATTTGGGACTGCACCTAAACCTCACAAACGAGGTAACGCTACATGATGCTCTAAATGGCCTGCCACTACATAATACAATTTACGAAGCACATAATATAGACATAATTCCTGCAGATCTACATTATAGAGACCCCGTAGATATCTTCAAACTAAAAAAAATAATAGCAAAATTTAAACCAAGATACGACTACATAATAATAGACTCCTCGCCAAACTTCGAAGAATTGAAGCCAGTAATTGCAGCAGCAGATAAAATATTTTTAGTTAGTTCCCCTGATCATGTAACATTAGAAACTACAATGAAAGCTGCAGAGCTAGCGAAACAAGAAAGAACCCCGATACATGGAATAATCGTAAATAAAATCCGCTCACCAAAACATGAGTTAGATTTGGAACAAATAGAAAAAACATCGGATATACCTGTTGTAGCTAGAATAAAATCTCACAAGAACATGGCAAAATCCCTTTATTGCCAAAAGCCTATAAGTTTAATCGAACCCAATAATACTATTTCTAAAGAAATAAGGAAATTTTCATCTGCTCTGTGCGGAGAACCCGAATTCCGAAACAGATTACTTGAAAAATTGTTATTGAGCATTTCTAAAGAGAAAATTAACAGAGACATGTTACGTCAAAATTTCTATCAAAAACAGATAATCTAGAACTACCTAGATAAAGATACTTCACGAGATCCTCGTTTGGAGATTACAATCCTCCAGAGAATCAAAAGTAAAAGAACAAGTATGCTAATTCCAATAATAATTAGAACTTGAGAATTAGAAACCATTTTTGTGTCTAAAACGGAAAAATTAGAAGAAGAGGTAGCAACCTTATCCTCAAAAAACACCTCCTCCTTCACTCCGTAATCTTCCCAAATAATTTTCCCTTTCCTCTTTTTGAATACAATTTCTGAAGCCTGCTAATAACCTCTCTTGACTGAGCCTTGTCATAAGAATATCTATCTACGCTAAGTGGTATATCATGATACTTCGCATAATTAGAATTTATGATCCCTTCTTTCTTAGAAAGCTTATTTTTATCACTTTCCAACTTGGCTCTCTCTATCACCAATTTTTTTCTTTCTTTTTCTTGCTCTTCGCTAAATGAAGAGTCAATAACAAGTGGTTTACCAGAACCTTCACCGATAGCACCCTTTACTTCTTGTTCATATTTATTATTCGCTGAGCTCTTTCTTGGCAAGGAGATTAACTTATCAAGCAATGGCCTTGAGTTCTTTCTAGGGGGTATCTCTTCCACAACATCAATTGGAGAGGGAACATCCCCAACAATAAATTCTTTTTTCTTACGATGCTTTCTTTTGGTTGGAGAAAAATTTTTCTTATAGAGATCTTTCTTGCCATGCTTCTTAATAATTTTTTTCTTTAAAGATTCAATTTCTTTTTCAACCTCTGCAATGAGAGTTACATCTCTCAATTTAGAACGAATTTTTTTCTCATCCTTCCAGAAACCCAATGTGTTAAAATGATTAAGAAGCTCTTCCATATCCTTCAACCTTAATATGCTTGCTTCATAAATCTGAAAATCTCTATCTATTTCGGCCTGCGTTTTAAACTCATCACCACTCTTTGCCATTTTATAAATAGGCAAACACCTTTTTTATACTTAACTTATGACTTAACTTCTTTTTTAATTTTATCAACCGAAGGAATTAATTTCTTAAGGGAGCTCGGCATTTCATAACCCTCTTTTTTCCATTTAGAAAGTTTTTGTCTCATTAGCGCTTCCTTGTTCTCCTTTCTATTTCCAGAGAGCTCCTTAACCTCAGCAACCCTGACCTCGCGTACTGTAGATGCCTGTATCTTTACCTTATCAATTAAGTTTTCAAAATATTTTTTATTCAAAGCTCTTTCTTCACTAGTCTTCAAAGAAGCTTCATTCTGTTTCTGCTTCAACTTCAAATAATCTACCTGAGAACTTAATTCTTGCCTATACTGCTCTCTTAGTCTTTGAATAATCTCTTCTTGTGAGTTTTCATTGTAGAGAACGAAAATTAGAAAGAAAACCAAGAAGACAATTAACAGAATGAAAAAATACAGCTGATTCTCACCGAATAAACTAAAAAACCCTTCACTATCAACACTAACAATTGAACTTGAAGCAGAGGCACCCCCATCATAATTAACTGTCAGAAAGAAAACATACTCTCCGCGATCAAGACCAGAATCGACATCAACAAATCTCATAAGGGAAAGCTTATCTATTATTTCGACTTCTTCAGATAGCACAAGAACTTTTTCGCCTTCGAAATTAAGCAATCCATATTCTATGCTAGATTCAACTGGACTTAAGCCACCAAGGTCATAAATCTTCATATCTGCTATTATCTTTCCACCTGGCTCAACCTGCGAAGCGGGTATCAGTGTAATTACTCCTTTAATATCGGCTGAACTTCCTTGCAGCTCTAGAATAACCGGGATTAAATCTTCTCCTGATTCTGAGGAGATAACTATAAGGCCTGAGTAAATACCAGAGGGGTAGTCCTCAAGATCATCAAAAATAAAATTAAGTTCTTTCGTGCCCTCTGAATCTAGTTGAAAGCTAGTCTCAGAAAAAGAGATCATGCCATCAAGACCTCTTGAAGAAACTTCATAGTCTGAAGGATATGTGTTAGTATTTTTTATTTCGATAGTTTCTGAATATCTATCTGAAGGACCCATGGAAACTTTAACAAAAACAGAAGAATCTATATGCTCTCCACTCTTTAGACCTCCCATGACAAAAAATCCAATAAGACTGACGACACCAATTAAAATAATGAAAAGAATCAAAATAACCCATGGACTCAAATACTTTTCATCGGTCTTGATTTTTCCAAGAACTTCTTCTTTTTTATTCATTTTTTTCTTGATCTTTTCCGCTTGCCTACGGTAAGATTAACCCTCCAAAGAATAAGAATAAACAATATAACAATAATCGTCCCTGCTATAATCATTATTTCTGTACTAAAAATAAGACTCTCATCAAGAACGGAGAAATGGGAGGAGGAAGTTGCAACTCCATTAGGATAAACAAGCTCTAAAGCAACAAGATAATTCCCATTTACTAAATTGCCGAGACTAAACTCTTTCTTAAAGCTCTTTTGAGAATCTACTAATATTGTTTCACTTTCAATCAGATAAACATTCCCATCAAAATCCTTAATTATATAATTTAATGTTACATCTACTCTTACGTCCTCATCACCCATTGGGATCAAGGTCACTTGTGTTGATAGCTTGTCTCCTTGGTCAACCTTCTTCGATGAGTCTGGTACTACAATCATTGCATCGAATAACAATTCCGTAGATCTAACATTTACTGTCGTTAAAATTGGATTCCCTCCTATATAGACAATTCCAGCAAAGACACCTGTCTCTTCTGGCCCAAAGAAAGTTAAAACAACCTCCTTAGTTTCTCCAGGCCCAAATTCAATAGAGCTATCAACTACCGTAAGAACCTCCTGAAGATTAGTTTGCGAAACAGATATGTTCTTAGAGACATCAGCCAGATTAGTGACATTTACACCGATATACCTTACTCTCCCAGAAACAAGATTAAAATTAAGCTCTGAAAGACTTAGCTTGACATTTTCATCTGCAGCAACCGATCCACCTCCACCACCTCCACCACCGCCGCCAGTATCGGGTGCAGCAGGGGAAGATGCCTCCTGGTAAACTAACTCTATTGTAAAATAACGTGTATTATACGTATTGGTTACTTGAAAGCTTTCTAGGCTGTCAAGATCTGAAGTTGTTACCGTAGACCCTCTCGATGAGTCATTGCCATAATCCTTAAGGCTTGCCTCATATCCATCAAAATCATCCGAATCCCATGTGAAGGTAATATCTTCACTTTCATTAACGCTTGATCCAATTTCATATACAAGATTGAGCGTCCTATCGCTTTCTTCAGAAAAGGCATCTAGCATTAGATTTTTTCCGGAAACCACAGAAGACAGCTGGGCAGATGTATTATCTGGATAATTAGGAACTTCCACATCATAAGCGTCAAATCCCGAACTAGCAGAAGAACTGGTTTCCAAAACAAAATTGCTTGTTTCGCTATCTACTTCTGTAGAAATCTCTGCATTTAGTGCTAAACAAAATCCTATCATAAAAATAACCAACAATGTCATAATCCTCTTCATTAAACTAGGAAGCTTATGGAATTTATAAAGTCTTCGTTAGAATGCTATTTACTCTTCTTTCCTTACTGTTCCTTGATAATGTCTATTGTCCGATTCTTCCTTGGCATCTACATGTATAGACATGCTGCCACCATTTCCAGTAATCCCATTGGTGTAATTTTGCCAAGCTCCATCTGTCAAACTTTCACGATAATTCAAGCCATAAGTCCTCTCTAAAGAAGTATTGTTCAAAACAACATTGCTTGGCCCATTAATAGACGTATAAAAAACACTTTCAGTATTTGTAGGAACTGTGTCTGCAACATATTCCTCCCATGTATAATGACCGTCTTTATCTGGGTCGGTAAGATCTTCATCTAAATTGTGCTCATCAAGCCATTTTTCTGGGGTTCCCATCTCCGTTAATTTCTCTTTGAAATTCGCCTGGACTGTGTGTGGGGAATTCATGGCAACGTAAAGAGGATTATTTGTTGAGTTTATTGTTCCACTCCATGAATCAAAAACATAGTGTTCATTTGCAACGGCATCAAGGATTCCAGTGGAACCAGCACCATGCCATCCATTGCTTCCAGAAACAAACCCATTAGTATCAGAACTGGAGCCAAGATAACACTCTTTTTTCCAATTCCATGTTATGTTTGTATTAGAAGTTAGTGGGCCGACAACAGCGTTGGTATCAGCTACTGCTGAGGGTACAGCGGGAAGTAAAAAACATGCTCCCAAAACAACATTTAACAAACCTTCTTTTAATCTATTCATAAAAATCTAATTAGCTAGTCAGTATCGTGACTCACGGGTATGTATCTTATGCCCGCGTTAGTTGAATTAACTACAACGTCTGGTACGGTGGAAGTAATCACGCTAAATGCATCATAATCTCCTGCCCCCGTTGGGTTACCAACGTCGGTTAAACCATCTACTTCTGAGTTAACTGTAACCGCGTATTGTTTTAATCCGAAATCTGCCGTAATGTTTCTCGGAGTTCTATCTGACACATAAACAAGAGGATTGTCTCCCTCTTTCCCTGCGGGAACATCGCCAGACCAAGAGCTAAAATCATAATGTTCATTTGC
This sequence comes from Candidatus Pacearchaeota archaeon, assembly GCA_002688415.1. Lineage (GTDB taxonomy): Archaea > Nanobdellota > Nanobdellia > Pacearchaeales > GW2011-AR1 > JAGVXH01. The sequence continues at coordinate 1,415 of NZCX01000012.1, read as the reverse complement.
GACAGCATTGTTGGAAATCGTGCTGCCAACCCTATACCACCCGCCAGCGGTTCCGCTAACACTACCACCTGCCCCTGAACCAATTTGCTGGTTAGACTCGATATCCCAATTCCATGTAATGTTTACGTTATTGGTTAATGGACCTACAACGGCGTTGGTTTCGGCCACTGCTGGGGGAGCCGTCAAAACTCCAGCTACACCAAGAATTCTAAGCAATGATTTTACCTTTCCTACCATATTCTACTAATTAGACCTCCTTTCAACTTTATAAGTTTTATTGTAGTAAAAAGACATCTTAAATTCCTCCTCCAAGATCAAATCCTTCATTAATGTATCTTATGCCCGGGGAAGAAGTGTTTGTGACAACGGTTGGAACCGTCGAGGTAACCACGCTACTCTCTGAATAAGTTCCAGCACCGGTTGGACTACCAACATCTGTCAAGCCATCTACTTCTGAGTTAACTGTAACTGTATATTGGGCTGGAGAATTTGTGTAGTATAAATCAAGTCTCCCTCCGAATTCTCCCTCATGTAAGTTAGTAATATCAAAAGTATTTTGTGTCCATCCGCCGTTATCATCTATCCTGTCTTGCGTAATTCCACGCTCCACAAGATTGGTGTTCTGATCGTAAAGAGAGTATCCAACATTTTCACCAGAGAGAAGAGTGTCGCCGCCCCATATTGCGCTATCAAAATAATTGAAATTAACACTATTGCTGCTGGAGTTCATAGTCACACCAGAATCACTTTCATCAGGGCCTCTATATTCTCCACGAAAATAAATACTAACCGCGTCTCCTGGGCTACCTAGAAAGCCCGATGGCCTACCATTTACATTGTATGGTGTTGTAGAATCTCCACTTACAAAAGAATAAGCTGAAATCCAACCATCTGGATATCCGGGAGAATCATACAATAAGGAATCGGTAAAGTCTTGCCCATCTGTTCCAAACTGCGTTGTGAATACTTCGTTTAGTGGCCATATGGAATCACCGGCTGTGTTGTTAAAGGCTACGTCTAGAGTTCCATTAGAGCTTTTCGGCAAACAAAGACCAACCGCGCCAACTAAAAGACAGACTCCCAACTTAGAAACTAAACTCCCATTTTTCATAAAAGATTCCAGAAGAATAAGTTAATAAAGCTTTCGGAGGTGGTGTTATTGCAGGATAGTAACAAAACTACCTAACCAATTCTATGCTCTCAGCGGCAGCCTTAACAAATAATCCATTCCAAGAATTAATCTCCGACGAGCCCCATTGGGCAAGGAGAATTTCTTCGAAAAGCTGAGTGCTTTGGTTATAATTATAAAAAGAATCGGAGTCAATCCATCCTCCGGCCAAAGCTTGCACCGGAGTCTTCTCCACACTCCCATTAGTAAACCGAATGTCGCTTAAACTTACATTTTCATCAGCAAC
>NZCX01000011.1 GCA_002688415.1 Candidatus Pacearchaeota archaeon | reverse complement strand
TTGAAAGAAATCAATGTATTGGTGGTGAGTTTAATCTTGATCTTTATTGTACAGACGAAAGCTTAGATGCTGTTTGTGAAGAAACCAGCGAAACTGTGTGCTCAGAAAATGGGGATGTCCATTATATTGATAGCTGTGAAAACCTTGAGGAGATGGTTGATGATTGTGATTATGACTCTGGAACTATCTGCGAGGAAGATATCGAAGGGGCTTATTGTAAGAGTTTAAACTGTGAGGATGCTTTGAATGGTGAAGAATGGTGTGTCGGCCCCGGTGGAAGCATTGGTGGTGATTCTGGCACTTATGCTTTCGATGAAGATTGGGTGTTAGAAATTAGTGCGAATTGTGACGTTGAAGATTTTGGAAATGCTTTCTATGGTGGAGATGTTGGGGAATATACTCTTCAATTCTTTAATTATCATGGAACTCCTGCATTTAGACTAGCTCATGGTGATATTTTCTTTACAAAAGCTTATGTTGGTAGCATAAATAATCCTGGGGGATCAAGTGATCACTGGGCTGAATTGGCTGGTGTAAGTATGAGTGGAACTCACGATATCAGAATAGAGTATTATTACAGTTTGTCTGAGGTAAAAATTTATTGGGATGAGGCCCTTGTGGGACACTTTGCGTTTGAAATATCTAATATGCCTGGAGATGTTTCTATCAGTATTGGTAGTGGTGGGGCGGCTGTTGGGAGTAGATATTTTAGACAATATTGTTTAGATGGCGAAGTTTATACTGAGGGATGTGGAGATTATAGAACAGAAACGTGTGAAAGTGCTAATTGTGTTAATAACCCCTGGCAAGACTGTTTTGCGGCAAATAATGCAGAAGCGGATCCCATAACTGGAAGTTTCGTAGATGAAGAAATGTGTGATAGTGATTATTGTGAAATCTGGAGCCCTGAAAGCTCTCCTTGTGCTTTTGACAAAGACTACGGAAGGACCTATTGTATGATCGGGGACACGCTTATGTATTCTAGCGACTTATATGGTGGATGGAAAGAATCAGCTACTTATGAGAGCCTGGAAGAATTAGATGGGGATAGATTTGATGAAGTTAACAGCCCTCTTCAAGACCTTAATTTAGAAATGTGTGTTCCTCTAGTCCCGGGCGGATTGCAATTCTGGTCTATCGAGGACAGTGTTTGCAGCTACGGGAATTATGAGGCCACTCTTTATATGGACCACGATAAGGGCACATGCAACAAATGGACAATAGTTGGAGAAAATTATGACGGGCTAGAAACAGGTCCTGGATTCTGGGGGAATGCTGGGCTGATAAATTTGAATATTACAAATTGGAAACAGGCTTGTGATGATGGCTGGGCTCCTACAAAAGATAATCCTCTTGACGCTGCACTATTCTCTGGTCATGATGCTGATGATGTCTCAGATTCAGATATCAACAGGCTTGTCTTAGATGAAGAAATACCCGACCCAGCTTTAATAGAGATTCTTGAAGCAAGGTGCCAGGCTATATCTGACTGCTCTGGAAAAGCAAATTTTGTTGGTGCCAGCGGTCCTTCTTGGAATGGCTATTCTTTTCATTGTGAGGATGAAGATGGCAGGAATGACCAGATCTCGTGCTCTTTTTCTTTTGAGTGTGTCCCGTATAACGCACCGTCTGGCGGTAGCAGCTGTAGCGTATGCGGAGAAGATGGTCTTACGTGTTCTGAATACAGGTGTAAGGCACTTGGTGATTGTGAATATAATGAGCCAGTTGGTGCCGATAAGGGGTACTGTTATGATGAAGATGACTATGATTCGCCAGTTATCAGTGTTGAAGTGGTTGCTAACGACACCATTATTATTAATGAGGAAATCCCCTACAATACTCCGATTGAGCTCACAATTACTACTGATGAAGCTAGCTTTTGCAAGTTTGATGTTGGCGAATCAAGCAACTCTTTTGACGATATGAATTATTATGTCGGCGAAGAATTTGAATGGGAACATAAATTAAGACTAATGTACTCGGGGCAAGAGAGCTATGATGATGAATTTTATGAGCAAAGCGTTTTGGGCGAAAGTGGCGAGTTGGAAATTTATATAAGGTGTGAAGATGTTGCTGAAAATGCTCCTGTTTCTGCGAAGCTAATTGTTTTGACTATTGCAGAACCTCCTGACAAATTAGCTCCTCAAATAGATGAAGATAGCTTTATCCCAGCTAACGATGGCTATGTTGCAATGAATCTTACAACTGTAGAAGCTAGCTTCTATTTGCTAGAGGATGCCGAATGTCGTTGGAGTGATGAGGATGAAGATTATAGCTTAATGACTAATGACTTTTTATGTTTCTCTCAGGAATGTAGCGGTGTTTTAAATGTTAGCTTAGAAACAAATAAATTTTACATAAGATGTAATGATACATCCGGTAATGTTAACACTGCCTCCGAGGTTTATACGATCAAAAAAGCCCAAACAGAATTAGCAATTGAATCAATATCCCCAAATGATGAAGATACTACCGATGACCATCTAGTTTTTGACTTGGAAGTTGTTGTTGATGGTGGCGCCGGAGATGAAATTTGTGAATATATGATAGAAGGTCAGCATGAAGAATACATAGAGTTTTTAGAGAGTAGTGGAGATACTCATACCCAAGAATTTGATCTTGCGATAGGAGAATATACTGTTAAGATCTATTGTTATGACTCTGCTGGTGATTCTGATCTAGAAACTCAGACCCTCAGAATTAATCAAGATTTGAACTCTCCTTCTATTACAAGAGCCTACGCTCAAGGAAGTAGCTTAGTTATTAGAACAAAAGAGGAGGCTGAATGTCGTTATTACTCTTATAGCTGCTCAGAAGACTGGGATGATATGACTAGCTTCTCCGGAAGCGATAAAAGATATACTGTGACTGCATATGAGGGTAGAAAATACTATATTAAGTGCATGGATGAACTTGGCAACATTCCTGGAGATGGTGTCTGTACGAAAATAGTTAGACTCTAGGGGAATGTTTAAAAAGAATAAAAACATAAAATGAATATGAAAAGAGGGTTAGTTTTTGTATTGTTAGTTTTTGGAATTAGTTTGATCATGGCAGAAGCTTGCCAGATTGATGTTTCTTTGCTAAACCAGGATCCATATCCTGCTGTTCAGGGAGACTATGTTAAGCTTGTTTTCCAGATTGACGGAGTTGCTAATACTGAGTGTAACCAAGTTAGTTTTGAACTTTTAGAAAAATATCCTCTCGAATTCGACGATGGTCAACAGAGGGTCTTCTCTATTGATTCTGGAACCTATACTGCTAGTAATTACCAAGATTTTTTTATGGCAACATATAGAGTTATCGTAGATGCTGATGCTCTTGATGGATCAAATCCTATTGAGGTAAGATATAATTATGGCCTGGGCTCAACACAAACAAAGGAATTTGATATGGAAGTCGAAGATGTTCGTGCGGAATTTGAAATTTTTGTTTCTGAGTACAATGATGCCACCGGGGAAATTACATTAGAAATACTTAGTATAGGAACTCATGACATTGAAGCGTTAACCCTTGAGATGCCAAAACAGGAAGGGTTTGTTATTATTGGTTCTGAGACAAATATAGTTGGCGATCTTGATTCTAATGAGGATACTTCTGCAGACTTTAAGGTTGATGCTAAAGATGGTACCTACAGTGTTCTTATGAGGTATTCTGACTCTAATGGAGAAAGAAGGTCTATTGAAATGGAGTTTGATTTTGATGCTGGCCAGTTTCCTTCTTCAAATGGAGGAACTAGCATATGGACAAAGATATTCTGGCTAGCCGTTATTGTTGTTGTTGCATGGATCGGATGGAAACAATGGAAAAAAAGAAAGAAAAGGAAATGAGTTCTAATTATGGTATGTTTTATTCTTTGAGAGAGATCCCGGGGGATGAATTAATCTACAACTTCTTCCTTTATTAAAGATCTCAATTTTAGTATTTCCATAGTCCTCTGCGGCCTTAACTCTAGTGCCTCTTCTTACCCATAGATGGTTTTCTCTCGTGATTTCTTTCTCAAAAATCTCTATGGTATAAGTACTCCCTATAGCTCTTCTAGTTCTTATCAGTGCCCCTGGTTTTTCGTGTTCAGCGCTGTAAAAATGATGGATTAGTTCCCTGTCTCCGATAGTACCTGTCTCCGATTCGGTAGCTGATGTTCTAATCTTTGATCTGGCAGTTAATGCTAATAAAGTTATAGAAGTTGCTGCCAATACGACCAATCCCTTTTTCATAATTTTGTGATGAATTTCTTTTATATAAGCCTTATGGTCTACTCATACCTCAACGCATCAACCGTATTGATTCTTGAAGCTCTTATTGCAGGGGCTACTCCTGAGATTGCTCCTGTAACAACTGCAAACACAAGACAACCAACAAACAGCCAGACATTGTAAAGTGGCGCTAAAAAACTCCACCCCATCCCGATTAGAATGACTTTCGCTACATAGGTTATTATGAAGCCAGCCAGAATTCCCAATGCTCCTGCTATCAGGCCAAGGAATGAAGATTCGAACAAAAAGATGTCAAGTATTTCTGAATTTTTTGCACCAATTGCCTTTAGAATTCCAATCTCTTTGTATCTTTCTAGTACCGCCGTAATCATTGTGTTGGCTGTATTTATTGCTGCCACGATAACCGAGATAATTCCTATTATTATGATAAATCCGACAATCCCTGCTAGTGCTCCGCTATATGCCTCTAGCAGTTCAGCATATGACTGCACATAGAAATCTTCTTTTCCCTCTTCTTGATCTTTGTGCTTTCTAAGAGCCTTTTCTATCCTTTCTACCACAACATCTATTTGTTCTTTATTAACCCTGGCTATTATCATTCCATAGGATGTTGTATCTGGGTAAGTGTCTTGGAAGGCTTCCTCGTTTATATAGGTCTGTGAATCATCCTGAGGGTTTCCTATGGATTCTAAAAATCCCGATACCCTGAAGTCTTTATCATCAATTTCTATTTTATCATTTATCTCATATCCTTGTGAAAAGATTTTCCCATCTTCTCGAAAATTTGATCCTAGTATTACTTTTCCAGAGTCGGAAGCAGTGAGATCTTTTCCTTTTTCTACTCCGATATCGAAGCTTTCTAGGATTAATGGATTGTCTGGCGTGTAGGAAATAATGAAAGAATATCTAACTTCATCTTTTTGTGAAAGTTTTACAACTCTAAAATAAGATCCAGCCGTTTCGTAAACTCCGGTTACCCCATTTATTACCCGAAGATCACTTTCTGTTAATTCAAAGGTTGTGTCTAGTCCTGGGGCGGCTGCTCCCTTGGCTTGGATTATTACTTTGTCCGCCGAGGCCCCTCCTGAAATCTCGTCAATGTAACTGAATAGCCCGAGGCCAAAACTTACAAAAATGAATATTGTAGCTATCCCAATGAAAATGGAAAGTATTGTAAAGAAGCTTCTGTCTTTGGATTTCTTCAAGTTCCTCAGCGAGTACTTAATTCCTTCTTTACCTATCATCCTCGTATTACCTCTACTGGGTTTTGTTTAGCTGCTTTAATTGCGGGGATAATCCCTGCAGCTGCTCCGATTATGAAACTTACCACCAGGGTTATTAAAGTTAATGGTATATCTAATGATGGTGAAACTTCTGTTCCAAGAAAGCTCGCTATGCCCACGACACCAAAGTAGCTGATTATACTCCCGAAAACAACTCCTGCTAGGCCACCAATTAAACCAAGCAGTCCTGCTTCTATTAAGAATTGCAAAAATATGTCTGAGTTCCTTGCTCCAACAGCCTTCATTATTCCTATGTCTTTTCTTCTTTCCATGACAGAAGTCGTCATTGTGTTTATTATCCCAATTGCTCCGACAAAAACCGAGATAAGTGCAATAATTACAATGAAAATCTGCACTCCCGTCAGAACTTGATTGACTGTTTCTAGTGCTGCTGCTGGAGTTGAAACATCGAAATCCTCCTCTCCTTCATCCACATCACGAGTTTTTCTTAGGACTTTTTCAATATCTTCTTTTGTCTCTTCTATTAACTCCGTATCTTTCAAAACAACGATGATCATATCAATTTCATCTCCGAAATCTGAGAGATCATCCAATTTCGTCCTTGGCATAATTGCTATGTTGTCCAAGATAAAGCTTCCTTGCTTTTCTAGGAGACCAACCACCTCAAAAGATTTGTTATTAAGTTTTACGTTATCTCCTGCCTCAACCGGCTTCCCTAAATCAACTTTATTTGTGAGAAAATTATTTCCCAGCAATATCTTATTTGTATCTGACTCTTTTAGCTTTCTTCCTTGTTCGATTTCTAAGTCTAGTGCTTCATAGAATACGTCTGCCTCCTCCTTATCCTCTGGCAGATCTATTGCTGTTCCTATTACTAGCCGATCATTATATTCTAGCTTCAGGGTTTCTAAATTTCTTCTTATCGCATAATCTACATTATTTACACCTTTAACCGCCTCTAGATCATCCATATCTAGTGGAATAGAAACTCCGCTTCCGGGTGGCCCAAAATTTAAACCTCCGGCCTGGACAGTTATAACCTCGAGAGAGCTTACGCCAAACTGCGCTTCCACAGTTAGCTTTAACCCGTTTCCTAAGCCTATTAGGGCAATCACCACAGTTACGCCGATAAAAATTCCTAAAAGTGTTAGCCAGGTCCTTAATCCTCTGTGCTTTAAATTCTTTAGACTAAGAAAAAAATGATCTGCTCTCATTATTTCCTCCTTTTCTTGGTAATTTTTTCAACTTTTCCGTCTCTTAGCCAGTAAACTACATCTGAGTATTTTTGTGCAAGTGCGGGGTCGTGTGTTACCATCACAATTGTTTTTCCTTTTTTGTGCAAATTTTCTAAAAATGAAACTATTATTTGGCCTGTTTTTGTATCTAGGTTTCCTGTTGGTTCGTCGGCAAGAATTACCTCTGGATCATTTGCTAATGATCTTGCTATTGCAACTCTCTGCTGTTGCCCCCCCGAAAGCTGATTCGGATAATGACTCCCCCTGTCTCCTAGGTCAACCATCTTCAGAAGTTCATCTGCTTTCTTCAGCCTCTCGGATTCTGAAGCCCCTTGAAACATCATTGGTAAGGCTATATTCTCTCTCGCTGTTAGATTGTTGATCAGATTAAACTGCTGAAAGATGAACCCTATCTTTTTACCTCTTAGTTGTGCTAAATCACTTTCTGAGAATTTTGAAATGTCTTTTTTGTCTAAGAAGATCTTCCCATGTGTTGGCGCATCCAATGAACCAACAAGGTTCATTGCTGTAGATTTTCCTGAACCAGATGGGCCCATTATTGAAACAAACTCCCCCTCGTTAATTAGAATATCGATTCCATCGAGTGCGCGGACTATATTTTCACCAAGATGATAATGCTTTGCCACCTTTTTAAGCTGGATCACTTCTTTTTTGCCAGACATAAAGATTAAGAGCAAATAGTTTATTTAAATGTGAGCATAAACCTTTTAAAGCCAAATTTTCACTTAGTTTTATGATAATTCCTATTAGATGCTGGAGCTGTGGAAAGCCTATTGCCCAGTTGCATAAAAAGTTTAAAGAAATGGTTGAAAGTGGCAAGCCTCACAAAGAAGCTCTTGATGAATTGGGTATTGAAAGATATTGCTGCAGGGTTCAGTTTATGGGGCATACTGAAACGCTTCCACTAGTTAATAAGTTTAAGAAATTCTAGTTAGAATCTATTTTTCAAGTTTTAAAGAATTTGAAGGACACAGGGTGGCTTTGCATGTTCCCATCATTAAATCTTTTTCAATTGAATATCTACTTTGTCTCCTGCCTTTAGATCAAATTTTTTTATTAATTCTTCTGGGATCACTAGAAGATATTTGTAGTATTTTTTCCCCTTGTAATTTCTTGAGAGAATTTTTTGTAGTTTCATAAGATTAAAAGGTGCTTTCTATTTATAAACTTTTAGGTACCGAAAGGTTTAAATAGTTTAGGTCCCTAAATTGTTCATGAAAGAGGAAGTCATAATAAGGATTCGGGAACTAAGGCAAAAAGGTTATTCTTATAGGGAGATTGTTAGGATTTGCAAAAAGTCTTTAAGGGATGTTCAAAAATATTCTCAAAATGTAAACTTTAATTGGGAGGGACAAATAAGATATTCTAACCTTAATGGCGTAAGGAAAAAAATAAAACCACAAAAAAAGCTAACTCCTATAAAAGCAAGATTAATCGCCCATCTCTTGTTTGATGGCACGGTTATTTCTACAGGATTTAATAGAATTATAAGGTATATTAATTCCTCTCCTGAGCTTATAGAACAATTTATCCTTGATGTTGAAGAAATATATGGGTTGAAGAATCCCACTATTGAAGAAAACCCTGAAAGAACATATATGAGAGTTTCTTTTGGATCTGTATTGGCATTTAGAGATCTTATGACTTATTTTAATAGCTACTCTACATCCAAGAAGAATATAAAGATTCCGAAGAAAATTATGGAGTCTAAGGGTGCTATAAAGAAAGAATTCTTGAAAGCTTTTTTTGAAGATGAGGGATCCATTACTGCCAATGGGAGATTATTTGGAGACTTGAAGAATAAGAATATTATCTATCAATTAAAAGACTTGCTTGAAGAATTTGATTTAAAATCCAAAATATGCACTTATTCTGAACCAACAGGCATGATGTATAAGCTGTATCTTCCAAAAAGAAAGGAAAATTTGGAAAATTTTGCCTCCTTAGAACTTTTTGAAAAATCTAGAGTGAGCAAGGGAAAGAATAAGGGGAAATTTAAACAGGATGTTTTATTTGAGGCAATAAAAAGCTTTAAAAAGCTAAAATAGTCAGTATGGTTGAGACGGCCATAGGTTGTTGGTCACACCCAATCTCCATTCCGAACTTGGAAGTTAAGCTTCAACCGTTCACGCCTGTACTGTCTAATGATGGGAACGCGTGAAGTTGTCTTGTCTTACTTATTTTAGATATTAAAAGAACGCTCACGGTAGGATTTGAACCTACGACCTCTTCCTTAGGAGGGAAGCATTCTATCCAGGCTGAACTACGTGAGCAAATGAGGGAAGGAGGATTCGAACCCCCGTAGGCAAAAACCATCAGATCTTGAGTCTGACCCGTTTGACCGCTCCGGCATTCCCTCGTAAAAAATCAACAGGAAAACAATATAAAAAGATATCGGCAGAGAACAATTAATCTTAAAAACAAGTTTTATCTCCTTAGTATATTGCGTGGGTAGTTTAGTGGTTAGAATCTGTCGTTGCCAACGATGGGACCGGGGTTCGAGTCCCCGCCCGCGCATTTTTTATCCCAAAGCTTTAAAACACTATTTTGCATGATATTTTTATGCAATTTTGGAAGTGGTATGACGGGAATTATAAGAAATTATTAATTATACCTTCGGTAATTATCTTTGCCTGCCTTATCTACTTAGCAATATTTAATGTTCAAAACGATAGTCTTTTCCATAGGGATATCAGCCTTACTGGAGGAACGACCTATACTCTAATTACTGAAATCTCCTTAGAAGAATTGAATTCTTTTTTAGATGGCAAGCTGTCTAGTTTTGAATCTAAGGCTCTACAAAATAATTTTGGAGAACAAACAAGCGTTAGGATAACTGTTAGCGAAGAGGAGGGCGATCTACTGAAGGGACTCTTAGAGGAGTTCATTGGAGAAGCATTAACTTCTCAAAACTCTTCTGTTGAAAAGACGAGTTCTGGATTGTCTAGTGAATTTTATAATCAATTGATTATCGCAATTTTACTTGCGTTCTTTTGGATGGCAGGAGTTGTATTCCTTATTTTTTCAAAGGGTACAAAAGTAAAAACAATTGTAGTTTTATTGAATATACTTCTTGGCTTCTTCCTGGGTTATTTCTTTTTCCAAACCAATGTCTTTGTTTATAGTATTGGATTTTTGATTCTTGCAGGCTTGTTGATTTATATCTATATTAAAAATTCTATTCCCAGTTTCGCCGTAATGCTTTCTGCTTTTGCTGATATCGTGATGACCCTTGCTGTTGTTGATATTCTTGGAATCAAGGTTTCTACCGCTGGAATTGTTGCTTTCCTAATGCTAATTGGTTATTCTGTGGATACTGATATCTTATTGACAACGAGGGTCACTAAGAAAAGGAATGTGGATATCAACAAAGAACTTTGGGGTTCTTTCAAAACTGGAACCACAATGACCCTCACATCTATTATCGCCGTAGCAACTGCTCTTATTGTTGTGTATGGATCAGGAACAATCTTGAACGAAATCTTTACCATATTGTTAATCGGCCTTGTTTTTGACTTGTTTAATACATGGATCACAAATGCTTCTCTAATTAAATGGTATGCAGAGAGTAGAAAATGAAACTAGGCTTCAGGGTTTGGTTGTGGATTTGTATTATTTTATTTTCTGTAATTATTATATTTGGCTTACCTCCAAAGTTTATGGAGGATGGTGTTCTTGTTACTTCTATATCTAGCGATGGGAGTCTCTATGAAGATGGGCTGCGACAAGATATGAAAATTATTGAGATCAATGGCCTTGTTATTGATGGTGTTGAGGAATATAATTCCGCAATTGCTCTCCTTGACATAGTAGATTCAAGGGTAGATATACAGACTGACAGTGTTGAGATTATCGGACTTTATAATTCAAATGACTTTGTTGAGGTTGTTGTTGAAGAAATCCCATCTACTAGATTGCAAACCGGCCTAGACCTCCGTGGCGGAGTTAGAGTTTTGATAGGTTCTCCCAATGAAAGCTTGAGTGCTGAACAAATTGATGATCTAATTAGTGTGAGTGAGGAAAGATTGAATGTTTATGGGCTATCTGACGTAAATTTCTTTCAAGTTCGACAAACGAGTGGAGACTATTTGATGGGAATAGAAATTGCCGGGACTACTCCTGAAGATATTGAGACATTGGTTGCTAGCCAGGGAGAATTTGAAGCAAAAATTGGAGAAGAGGTTGTATTTGTTGGTGGCAAAGAGGATATTACACATATTGGCAAAACTGGAAGCGATGCAATGATCCAAGAATGTGGAGAACTTGAAGCTGGTGGGGTCGCATGTAGGTTTGTTTTTGTTATTAGTCTTTCCGGAGAAGCTGCGAATAGGCATGCGGAGATTACTTCTGAGTTGAGTGTAAATCATACCACCCAGGGGTCTTACCTAGAAAAACCTATTGATTTTTATGTTGATGGAGTTTTAACTGAATCTCTTAATATCGGGGCAGACCTTAAGGGCAACCCTGCGACAAGAATTCAAATTTCTGGAAGTGGGGAAGGGGCAGATGGCAGTGAGGCCATTTCTAATGCTAAAGATGAGATGAAAAAGCTTCAGGCCATATTGTCTACTGGTTCAATACCGTATGAATTGGAGATTAAGAAAATCGATAGGGTTTCTCCAACACTTGGGGAAAGTTTCGTAAAGCAGATTTTGCTGGCTGGCCTATTCGCCATTGTTGCTGTTTCATTAATTATTTTAGTACGTTATAGAAAATTAAAGATTTCTGCTATTTTGATTTTTGTCTCATTGTCAGAAGTTCTTATTATTCTTGGTATAGCTGGATTAATTAAGTGGAACTTGAATCTTCCATCTATTGCAGGAATTATTGCCGCCATTGGTACTGGTATTGATAGCCAGATTGTTATTTTAGATGAGTCTCGTATTAAAGGCGAATCTATTAAAGAGCAGATAAAAAAGGCTTTGTTTATTATTGGGACTGCATTCGCTACAACCTTCGTTGCATTGATTCCCCTTACCGGACTTTTGAGCTTTATGAATGTTACTGCTGCAGGGGCTGGCTTATTGAAAGGTTTCGCCGTTACAACTATTATTGGTTTACTTGTCGGTGTTTTGATTACGCGTCCTGCTTTCGCAGAAATCGTTAAGAGAATGGGTGATAATTAATATGATGCCAAAATGGCATGTTGTTTCTGGGGCAATTTTTTCATTATTGTTGGTTTTGCTATTTGATATTGGTTGGGCTTCTGCCTGTCTTGTTTTTCTTTCTTCAGTGTTGATAGACTTAGATCATTATGTACTTTACTTCGCTAGTGAGAAGAAGCTGCATCCTTTTGATTTTTGGGATTGGTCTATTAAGAGAAATCTGCTGTGGAAAAAATTCTCAAGAAGAGAGAGGGATCTTCATAAAAGACCACATTTTTTGTTACATGGAATTGAGGTGGTTTTATTGCTATGGATTCTTTCCCTATTCTTCGGTTTCTTTTTTTGGATTTTTCTAGGGTTTGGATTACATATTTGTTTGGACCTAATTGATAATATTCTTTTTGCATATCATCCTGCTTCCAAGTTTTCACAAATCTGGACTTGGCATAGAAATAAAAAGAAGAAGAAAGTATTAAGATAGATGGGCATTAAGAAGTTTTTTTATGATGAAGCTGCTGAAGGTTTTGAAATTGCTAATAAGTTTAGGAAAAGAGACTTTTCTGGGAATTCTGGTAAGGTTTTGAAGAATTCTTTTTGGCAGATAGCGACTACCCTTACTGCTAAGGTTGGCAGTTTGCTATTCACAATTATTTTAGCAAGAATTATGCTCCCGGAGATTTATGGCCTATATGGCTTAGCCCTCTCAACCATTCTATTTTTCGGAGTTTTTAGTGATTTGGGTATTGGTGGTGGGATGGGTGTTTTTATTGCGAAGCTAATTGATAAAAGGCCCGGAAAGGCTAAGGGATATTTTTATTATTTTGTAAAATATAAGGTTGTTTTACTTGTTCTTAGTTCGGCCTTGTTGGTTGCAGTTGCAAACTTTTTAGCGAGTAATTATTACAATAAACCTATTTTCTACGCTCTTCTCGCTGGTGCGATTTACTTACCAGTTCAGATTTTGACTAGTTTTATTGGACCTTTATTCACATTAAAGAATGATTTTAAACCACAATTTGTAAGAGAAATAATAGTCCAGATATCTAGGTTGGTGATATTGCCACTTGCTATCATCTACTTCTTGAAAGAAATGCCCATAGAAAGTTATCTGCTTTGGGTCATCTTGCTTTTGAGTCTCTGTTACTTTTTCAGTTTCGTTTATATCTGGATACTTGCAAAGCTTAAACATCCCTTTAGTATGGCAAGGCGGGTCCCTCTTGCCCAAAAGGAAAAGAGTGATGCGTGGAAATTTATTTTACCGCTAAGTGTTACTGCTCTCTCTGGTGTTTTCTTTGGTTATATTGATCAAATTATGTTGGGACATTATGTTTCTGGTGCATTCTTAGGTTTTTATCAGGCTGCATTTAATTTGATTTCTTCTGCCACTGTTCTGATCGGGTTCGGCTCCGCGGCAGTCTTCCCCGTGTTGGCAAGGTTAAAAGGCAAGCATTTAGAACTAGGATTTAAAAAAGCTCGGAGAATGACTGCTCTAATTTCCGTTCTTGCTTTTATTTTTACAATTGTTGTGGCAAAATATATTGTCTTATTGGTTTATGGGGATGCCTATTCCACAGCATATTATTATTTACTTCCTCTTTCTGTATTGTTGATTAGCTTCCCTATGATATCTCTTTATCAAATATACTATCTTAGTCAAGAGAAAAGTAAACTTATTTCAATTTTGCTAATTGGCTCGACGGTTTTAAACATTTTGTTTAATTTTGTATTTATCAACCTTGGACTCACTTTTGGTCCTGCGGCTGGTATTGTTTTGGGCTTAAGTGTTGATGGAATGTTTTGGGGAGTCATGGGTGCTTGTATAGCAACTATTCTTAGTAGGTATATTTTCTTGTTCGGATTGTTCTTCGGCAGAAGAAAGAATTTATGAGTAATTCATGTTGAAATTCTAATGGAATAATTTTTAGCTAATCCTCATAGTCCAAAATTCTTTATCATCGCTTCAAGCTCTGCATATTTCTCTAGAAAATCTTTTCCTTTTTTAGTCAGTAGAAAAAACTTGTGTGTCTTTTCTTTCTCCTCAGATATTAGATTTTTGTCTAATAGCTCACTGATGTATTCTTTGAACATTTGCGGAGAAAGATTTGAGGAGTACAAAAGCCTTGTTGGCTTTATGCTTTTTGCCTTATTAATTTCTTTTAGTATGTCCCTTATTATGGTTCTCCTCTCTCTTTTTTTAGCCATTTTTATTATTTGTGATTTTTATTATCCCCCCTAAAAAGATTAAGAAAAATGCTAAGTTAAACAAGATAGATAGCAGCGTTAGGTATGCTCCTAGTTGCCAAACTTGGGAGAGGTATGCTGTGGTCCATGAAATAAGTGCGGCACAGATTGCTATTGGGTAATACTTTAGAAATGGGTACTTGTTTTTTTCGAGCAGGAAGTTCTTAAGACTTATAGAAAATATTATGAAGTTTAGTATAATCTGTGAAAGAAATATGATATGAATACTTAAGAGAGAGATCACGATTGCTATAACATAAATTATAAATGATCTGATGTTTAATAATGAGTTATAACTTTTTTCTTTCTCTAGCTTTTTCCAAAGAAGGCTATAAAGAAGGAATAGCGTCGCGCTTAATATGCAAAACCTGAATAGAAGACTAACAAATACTAAATAGGCTTCAGAGAAAGAAACCGACATTCTTCCGAGGATAAAATTAACTATAAACGCTAGTCCATAGAATAGGAATGCGTTTCTGATGTATCTGAGTCCTTGGTAGTCGCTT
>NZCX01000039.1 GCA_002688415.1 Candidatus Pacearchaeota archaeon | reverse complement strand
TTTTGGTTTGCATATCCCATTGCAATACTTCCCTGATTTGTTGCTTGTAAATATGGGTCATTAAAAACACCTTGAACAGAACCCAAAGCTACTGAACCAAAACCACTGGCTTTAATAGTTCCACTACCACTTATACTTCTAACTGCATAACCACCTGCCAAAGCTCCATTACCTGTTGCTTCTAAAAAAGCATTTGGACTGGCTTCTACACCAATAGCAGTTCCTCCAGCACCAAGATTTGCAGGATTAATAACTAAGTTTGTTGCATCAAAATAAATACATGCATCATCTCCTGCACCAAAACAGAATTTATGGTTGTCATTAGGCATATAAATAGGCATATCTACTTTTAAACCATTAATATTAGAACTCTCTCTTTCCAACCAAAAATAATCATCTGTATCTTTAACAGTCCAACTAACTTCTACTTCATTTGCACCATTTGTAATATAACCACCCTGTCTTACTGATGGATTTTCTCCTGAACCTGCAAACTCAAACATAGTTATATCTCCACTTGAACCACCCTGCAAATCAACATCTCCATCACTTGAATAAATTAGTATATCATCATCAGGAATCCAAAAAACAAAATCACCACCATATCCATAAATGGCTGGTCTACTATATCTATCATTATAAAGTTGAACTGCACTATCTGTTTCCGATACTGCATTTCTATGAACTTTAAATGCTTTTCCATCAGCAGAATTACTAATCAGGTAATGAGGATCCCCATCTGCAAACACATCAACATTATATTGTGCATCAGGCATAATATCAAAATTTGCTACTGAATTATATATTTCTGTAGCATCAATTATTGTTGTATCAATATTTCCAACATTACTTAAACTTGCACCACCAAAATGCATCTCTCCAAATGCATTCCATTGAACATTTGCACTTCCAGTTTCATCTGTGAATATTAAATCATCTCCAAAAACTGTTGAAATAGATGCTGTATCAACTGCACCTAAACCAATCATCAGTTTATTATCTACTTTTGGGTTAATTAAACTTCCTGTGAAATTAAAATCTTGGTTTTCATCAATTCTTAATGCTAATGTATCTATATCATTTAAAGTTGTATAAAAATCCATAAAACTATCTCTTTCATCTGAAGGTCCGTAATTATTCATTCTTCCAAAAACAATTTTTCCCATATCATAATTACTACTTGTTGTTTGCCCCTTTAAACTAACAGTTTCATCTAAACTTACTCCACCTGCTGTGTTTCTTAGAATTAAATTAACATCAGAGCCATCAGCATTTTTTGAAATAGTTAGATTATCCCCAAAAGTTCCTGTTCCTGTTACATTTAAATCTCCTGCATCAAAAATATTATTACCATTCATATCCAAAGTAGCATCCATAGTATGCCCTGCATTACTCCATAAAAGATTAGATAGATCAGAATGTAGAATATCATCAATGTTATCAATCAATCCCTCTGTTGTCCATAAATATTCTGCTGTGCTTGAATTTAAGGCAGAAAAATTTGTTGGAGGTTGGAGTTGAGGTACATCTAAATTATTATAACCAAAATCATCTTCTGCCATAATTAAACTTATGGAAAATAAGGTTGCAATAAACATGAAGATCATTTGTTTATACATATTTCCCTGCAACATACCTCATTGGATTTAATATTCCCCTTGTCTTTTGGGCTTGTGGTTGCATCATCATTGCACCTCCACTCCCCTGAGTTGAATGGGATTGAGTTACATTAATCATTTCTCTCAATGATCTTCTTTCCCCTCCATCCTTTGCTCTTGAATAAGATGCATAAACTAAATTAACAACATTCATAATAATAGATGCATATTCCTGCCTCTTCTCCTCAGTGTCCATTCCCATCTCCTCATATTTCATAAAGATAAAATTGGTTAATTTCCGGCCATAATCTTTCATGATCCCATTAATATCTTCTTCTTCATAATCCCCTAAGATCACATGCCTATTAATATAATTTTGAAGATCCAACATAATCTTTCTGATCCCCTCTGCATTAAGTGGATTTTTCTCAGGAGATGGATTGTCTGCCCAAATCTTTTTGTTGTCTTTCCACACAACAATATCCCCTTTCAAAATATGTTCTGTTTGTTCTAATAAATCATTTAGTTCTAATTGGTATCTCGCAATGTCATCCATGCCCTTTGATGCAAATGCACTGGCCGGAGAATTTGCTCTTGGATCTGTACCCCTCCCCCTACTGCTATCAGTTAATTCCTCTCTCTCAATCTCCCCAACTGCCTTTGCAATTTCTTGATCTGAAAACCCTTGATTTTTCAAATCATAGAGATCTTGCTGTGAGAGTTTAACTGGCATAGATCACCCCTCTTGTATCCATTGTATCCATTGTGTATCCATATTTATATATTTTTGCATTTATCATTTTATTCTAACTCCTCTTCTTATCTCTAAACCGGTTAAGAGTTTCTTTATTCTCTTCTGTGCTTGTTTCCCTGTAACCACCTCAGGATCTAAACCCAATGCCCTTGAAGTAAAATCAGGGAGATATGCTTTTGTTAATGTCTGCATTGATCCTTTCAATCTTTTCTTTCTCTTTTTCTGTGCTTTAAACCATACTATTAATGCAGGAGGAATATGTGTTGGAGTAACATCAGGGATCTTTTGTTGAGGGATGGGAATTAACATTGGTGTGGAAACTCCAAATGTTCCAACATCTAAAATAGATCTCTGTGCTGTTCTCTGTGCTGTTATTTGTGCCTGTGTTGGAGTTTGCCCAACCTTTAATGCAGATTTTATCATTAGATCTCCTTTCAAAACTGCATTAATATCTAATGCACTTTTCAAGGCCGGTGCAAGTAGGTCTTGTTTAGTATCTGAGGCCACCTTAACTGCTGTAAGTGTGGCAAGATCTGTTCTGATTGCACCTACTAATTTAACATTAATTATATCTTTTAGGATTGTACTCTTAACTGGTTCTGCTGTGATTGTTGATTTAAGAAATTGTTGAGTTTGTAGATCGGGAGTTGCACCAACACCAAATGTTTTTTCATACTGGCCGGTTCCATAAAATTCACTCACCTTACTTGGAGGTATTCTTCCACCCCCAACCTTATCAATCTTATCCACAACTTTCTGTACATCAATTGATTTAGAAGATCCGGTTAATTTATCCACAACTTTATTTACTGAGGCCTGATCACCAAATGTTTTGGAAAAAGGAGTTTTCTTCACACCAAATGGCCTTACATACTTTCCTTTTGTTGAAAGATCAATTACATCATCAATAAGCATTGTTTTGGATGCATCTATCTTAATTATGTTTGAAGATGGAAATATATCTCTCTCAATTGATAATCCATAAAGATGTTTCCATTTTATATCCTTGTAAATACTAACACCCTTTTCCCAACCGATAATTTCATATCCTTTCTTCACATCTGTTGCCTTTCCAAAAATCATACCTCTTGAAAAGGATGCTTTTTTTATACTTTCTAATCTCCCACTATCTTTTAATATAAGAGAAAGTTTTGTTCTCTGTTCTAAGATTATGTTTGATCCCTTATAATCAATCACCTGTCTTTCAAAATTATAAACATCTTTAATTGTCCGGCCACCTCTTGTCTTGATCCCTAATGATCTATCAATATCTATAACTCTCTTTTCAGTTAAATAACTGATTTCTCCGATTGCTTTATTTCCTTGAACATTGATCACACCCTCTGCTAAAATTTGATCTGTAACTCTTGGTGCATAATATCTTAGAGTTGCCTTTGCCTGTGCTGATGTCCAACCATATTCTTTCAATAGTTTTGTTGCTCTTTGATAACCACTTGCACCTATCCTAACAGAATAATCTCCCCTCACACCTGAAATTTCATACACCTTCCCTAATTGTTGTGTTGGCACTCCCCTATATATATAGTTCTCTGCAAATTTTGGAGATACACCCATTTCAATCCAAAACTTTCTTGCAAATTCTCTCCACTTTGTTGTCACAATTGTTCTTCTTCCGGCCTGAACAGTTTGGGATAATTTCTGATTTTGAAAGATCACTTTATTAACTGTTCCCTTATCTGTGATAAATTTAACATCTCTTGCAATTGTTGATGATGCTTTTGCAGATATTTTTGGTACTGGTATTTTAACAGTTTTAATAACCGGAGTTCTTAGATGTTTATAAGCACCATAACCCAATGCTATACCTGTTAATGTTGCTGTTAAAAGTCCTCCTGCTCTCTGCTCAAATGTTGATGTTGGGCTTAAAACCTTATAAGTTCCATAACCAAACAACCCAATATTTAATCCTGTTGTTGCAATTCTTGGCAAAACAGATAATGTCTTAACACCTGTATAAACTGCACCTGCTGTCACCACAGTTCTTGTTGGAGATTGAAAGGTATCATATAAAAATGATCCTGCTGATAATCCAACACCAATGGTACCATAATAAATCCATTTTTTAAATGGCACAGAGGATGACATTTCCTGATAACCCTCTGAATAATCTTTTTGATAATCTGCAATAACTTTTTTGGCCTCAGTACTTTCCTTAAATTCTTTTTCTGCCTCTGCAAATGTGATCTTCTCTTTAATAATATCCTCCATATACTTTTCCTCAAATTGAAATTGCAATCTTTCCTGTGCATCTTCTTCAAGATCCTTTTCAAATTTATCTAACTCGCTTTTTCCTAATGCCTCTTCTTGTAATCTTTTCTTTAAATCAGGAAAAGGATCACCCTCTTTAAGTGCTTTTTCAAGAAGTGTTGGTTCTTCTCTCTTTCCAAATGTTAAGGATAATTTTGGCATTTTTGATCCACTAAGATCAAGATGGATCCTCTCATCAATAAATTTATATGTAGATTTTAGGCCTGTCCATGCTTTTGTAAAAATACTTGTACTCTCTTTTGGATCACCAGTATATCCAGTATAAATAATCTGTGCTGATGGGAGAGTTGAGATTGTTTCATGCTTTGCTGATCCAATTGGGATGTCCTCTGCATCTGTGATAACTTTAAATGGAAATTTGGCATCAGGGATAACTCTCTCTGCTTTCCATTCTTCTAATGCTTTCTGTTGAATATCTGCTTGTGTAATTCCTGTCCGGCCAAATGGAGTTACGATCTCACCCTTTGGATCCTTGTAGATCCCAACACCTGATTTGAATTGATAATCCTTTCCACCAACTTGAATTGTTCTTAGTTGTTTATCTGAAAATCCTAATCTTTCATATCCGGCCACACCCACCGGTGCTGTTACCTTATATTGTGTTATGGTTCTCCACTGCCTTGTTGTTGGATTGTACATTGCAAAATCAACTGCTTTTGGATCTCCTTTAAAACTCTTCTCAATCACCTGAGGAGTGTAACCCTGTGCTTTGAGTGATGCGATCTCTTCTGATTGATCTTGGATCTTCTGCCTTTCCCTCTCATGCCTAATGGCACCTCTTGATGCTCTCTCCTCAGATTTAACTGTCTTGCTTACAAAACTGCTCACTTCACCATAATCCACAAGGCCTTTTTGAGATTGTTGTAAGGCCTGATTAAGTGCATTAACTTTGGCCTGTGCGATACCTCTGCTATATTGATAATTTCTTGTCTGACTTGATCCAACTGGTTCATCTTGTGAGATTTGCCTCTCCTGATATTCTCTATAACCACTCTCAATCTTTTGTAGATCCTTATTGGCCACATCTAAATCCTTTTGGATCTTAGAAGTAGTTTCTTGTTGCTTTTTTTGTCGTTCTTGGATTGCTTTTTGATAGGGAGTAATTTCTTTTTCATATTCTCTTTTTGCAATTCTTCTTTGGGTTCTTGTTGGCCTCCCACTCTGAATTTGCTCACCTAACTTTGCCATGCATAACTGATGTATAAGTAGTATATAAATATTGTTAAAAAACAAAAAAAGATGATGCCATAGTTTTATTGTAAGATGCTTTTATTTTTGAACTCCAAAAACACTACTCAAAAATTTAAGGTGTCTTATATCGTTGCTGAGGGCTTATTTTTTGGCAAAGATATTTAAAGGATGTTGCCTTTATAGTATTACAATGGAGGAATTACAAACCATGAAAACACAAATAGAAAGTACCACAAAGAAAGGCACTGAGAGATGTCAAATCTCTTATTCCACCGAACAGAAATGTGGAAAGGATCTCTTAGATGCGATCCCAAAAGGTTGGAAAGTGAAGTTTAGTTGGCATCAGATAATGATGGGTGCAGATATCAAATACCAAATACACAAGGAAACCAAAATTATCTATATTGCTTATGGCCAACACCTTGCCCACTGGATGCCTGAACTGATTAAAGAAGTAGCAACCAAAATCTAAACAAAAACATTATTTTTTTTTACAATTTTTCAGATATTTCTAATAAAAACATTTAAATAAACACACACACTATTTCTATCATGGCCGGAAAAG
>NZCX01000010.1 GCA_002688415.1 Candidatus Pacearchaeota archaeon | reverse complement strand
TATGTCAGATTGCAATTTGACATTCCAGAGAAGCTAAGCAATATGGATAACGCAGATTCCAAAAACATTAAAACCCTAAAAGAAATAACCTTAAATTACTTATCTAAGAAACCAAAAGAATTTCAAGATGCTCTAGATATTCTTAAATAACAAGGAGATATAATGGAAGATATTATCAAAGAATTCAAACATAGGTTGAAATTAAATAATACCGCAGTAATATTATATCTCTGTGAGTTCCTAGAGGAACATGATACTCAAGAACAATTTCTTATTGATTTTCTAGAAGAAAAAGCCTTATTCGTAGAAGCATAATGCATAGAAGCATAATGGGAAATGCGGTTGTGGTGAAACTGGTAGACACAACGGACTTAAAATCCGTCGCTCTTAGAGCATGAGGGTTCGATTCCCTTCTTCCGCACCATGGGCGTCCATAGCTCAACTGGATAGAGCACCGGCCTTCTAAGCCGGGGGTTGCAGGTTCGAGTCCTGCTGGACGCGCCAAATATAAGGAAAAATATGAAAATTTCTATTGAAACAATAATTCTTATCTTTTGGTTACTATCTGTAGTCTCATCCCTTGGAAATTCATGGGAAACCAGAATGTATAGACATACTGGATGGCTTATGTATCCAGCTTGGATCTTCCTCGAATCTACTTGCTACCTCATTTCTATTTCAATTTTTATCGGTTTTGTGGTTTTTCTTCTTGTTAATCTGGTTGGTATTCCTCTAGATAACATTCTTGCTTATGTTAAAATTTAAGGATTAAATTATGCAAAACAAAGTATTTGATACTAAAAAACTTTTTGGAAGAACACCTAAAAGAAGTAAAATTGAACTTGAAGCTGAATGTCTTGAAGATGTTATTGAAAGACAACTCAAAATTAATACTTTAGAATTGCAAAACATTGCACAAAAACAACAATTTGCTGCTTTAAATTATATCAATAAAGAAAATATATACGATATGATCTATACCGCAGAGATTTTTCGTGAACAAACTGGTTTTGATATGTTAGCGGAAACACATCAAGTTGATTCCCGCAGTCCTGGCGCTGCCTATATAGAGGTAGATTTTTATAATGAATTTATAAAGACATTAGGTTCAATAATCGAAATTAATGATGAAGATCTCTTTATAGAATTAGATGAAATTCTCCTTAAAATAGCTCATATTGGCAATCTACAAAATGTTTTTAACTATCTTTATTCTCCAGAAGATATTGATTGCCAATCTCTTCTTGCAAGATTTGACACTTATTTCATGAAAAAAGAAATTCAAGAATGTCAAACTATATTCGCTATTCCTTTAATTTATGAACTTGTTAAACAAATGGCAGTTATTCACTATAGAGTTCATCAGGGATTTATCTCTAATGAACAAGCTATAGAAACTGAAAAATATTTAATTGCATTTCTGCACCGTTATAAATATAATTTCAGCTATCATTTGAGAGCTGTTGTAACGTTTTCAACTATCCCTTGGCAATTAATTGGACTTCCTACATTAGATTGTGGAGTACATCTTGAGCAGGAATTTGAAAACAAAAATCCTTTAGATTTTCTCAAAGGAAAACTTGATAGAAATCATAGTGAATATATTAAGAAAATTGATGAAACTATTAAAACCATGCGACCTGCTTTAATGAAGTCTATACAAAATAAATAACTATAATATAAGTATTGACTTTCTATCTACTCTAATAATAAATTACATTGAGGTGTAATTATGACTATGAATTTTGAATCATTAACTTCAAATCTTTTCAGTACAGAACTTTCAAAAATCCCAGAACCATATAGAACTCAATTTGTTACTATTGTAACAAATATTCAACAAAAATTAGAATCTGCTCTCTATATTGGTACTGCTGGTGCAGGATTATTAACTATTCAAGTTGATAATCATGGTATAATAAAAGATGTAGACATTGACACAGATCTTCTTTCTAAAGTATTACAAGAAAATACCTTCAAAAAAGGTCTACAAGACATGATTGTTACTGCTCATATCAATGCGGTAACAAATGCTAAACAAGCTTTAGACCTTGAACTTACTGATTTATATGAAAAAATCGCAAAATTATCTCAACAAATTATAAAAGATAAGAGTGCATAATGGAAATTGTTTATATTGCTGGTAAATATCGAGATGAATTTCCTTTTGAAATTCAACAAAATATCGACAAGGCCAAAGAGATTGCTAAAATTGTTTGGGCTTCAGGCCATGTAGCTCTTTGTCCACATTTAAATAGTGCTCACTTTGAAGGATTAAATACTGAACAACATTTTATTACTGGAACCTTGGCCTTAATGCGCCGTTGTGATTCTGTTTTACTTGTTCCTGGATGGGAAACATCTGAAGGAACTAAAGGTGAAATTGAAGATGCTCTAAAACGAGAAATTCCTGTATATCTTAATGTAGAGGAATGGCTTAAAGCAATTAATAAATGAACAGAAAGACCATCACTATGCTTACATGTCCCTATTGTGAACAAGAATGGATTACTGAACATCAAATAACTTGCCAAACCTGCGATCCTAAATTTAAAGCAGATATGGTTCTTGCTGATTTAATGGATGCTATTGAATCTTTAAATACTTTTGATAACTTAAATAAAAATAGAATAAAACTTCTAGACAAAGCAATTACAGAGCTTTGTCTTTTAAAAAATAAATTTGAGAATGTCTAAAATAAACGAATCTTATTATATAGCTTATGATGATCAAAAGGTATATTGGTTTATCCCCAAATCATTTGCTGATGAGAGAAACTTAACTGCTATTGCTAAAAAGAAGCATTTCTCTAAAGATCTTTTAGTTAAAGAATTTGATTTAAATATTGACTCTTTAAAACAAATAAAGCATTATTTGTTAATATCTCATAAAAAAGTAATATCACTACTTAACACTCAAAAGGAAAATGCTAAAAATGTTAAACTTCCGATATGGATTCCTTTTAATACTTAGCATTTTACTCTTTGGGTGCCTCCCCCTCAAAAAAGAAATAAACTCTCCCCTCACTCTCGGTTGTAAACAAGATGAAGGTTTTATGATCCTCTATAGAGAAGGAGACTATTATTTTCCCGCCCAAATGCCCCCCGGATGTAGATGTTTTATATCTTATAAAGATATTGAATATGTTACTACAGCAGTAACTCCCAATAGAAATTGTAAAGAAAATTCAAGTGAATAAACAAGAATTTGAATCTGTAAAAGCTAAAACTTTTACCTATAACGAAGTCTATGATATTGTTAATATCGTCCTTAAAAAACAAAAAATAAAAAAGTATGTTACTCTTTTTATTCTTAGTATGTGGGCTTCAGCTCTAACATTTGTATTATTAGTAAAAACTGAAAGTTCTTTCTCTTTTTTACTAGGAGGTCTTATAACTACTTTTCTTTGCTATGTTATAGACGAAACATTTGAAGTTATTTATAGCTATTACGCTTCTAGACAAAGGAAATAAAATGGTCTTTACTTTAATCTTTTTCATATTAACTCTTTTCACTGTATCTTGTATTTGTCTTCGTATTTTTCATCAAAGAAATAGAACATTAACTTATGTTAATTTTGATGATCATAAAAAATTTGAATTTGGAAAATTCAAATTAAAAGATGACTATAAAGAGTTTTAAATGAAATCTTTTCAACAAGTTTTAGTTATTGCTGATCCTATCATTCCAAGAATAGGAAGAAAAGAAGTTGATTGGGATTTAAGTATTTTAGAAACCATTATTCAAAATACCAATATCCTGTATACTAGTTTATTGCCAGGACCAGAATTAGAAGCAGCTAAAATTGCCTATTCTAATAATATTCCTTATATTGTAACAGTTCCCTATAAAAAGATATGCTCACGATGGCCTAAAAGGATTGAACAAAGCTATAACTTCTATTTAAAAAGATCTCTTAAGACTATCTATATCGATAGGGAAATAGAATATATCTCTGATTATACTGAGCCTGGAAATTTTCATAAACAAAAAAGTTTAAATCAAATTCAATACATTCTTAATAAAATAAGTCTTTTTGAAGGAAATAGTGCTCTATTTGGATACTTTTCCAAAAAAACATCCAGAAAGCTTGTGTATTTAAATGAATTTTTTAAAAATTCTCAAGATACACATCAGTGGCGCTTTTTTCAAAATACTTATTTTGAAAAATATACAATTGAAGATGACTTGCCTTTTTAATACTCCAAGATAAGATAAAGATATGAATTTAAAGTCTTTTCTTGGTAAATTTTACTATTGGCTTTTCCCTCAAAAACAAGAAGTTAAATCTTCAAAAAATTTAGAAGAAATTTTATTTTTAAAAATGAAAATTGCAGAATTAGAAAGCAATATCATTAAGTTAAGTGAAATTATTCATAAAACCAATCAAACTGTACTATTAATTCAAGATAATGTTGAAAACACTCAAAAAATAAGTGAACAAAGTTTTCAATTATCAAAACAACATGAAGATATTTTCAATAAAATTCTAGAAGAAAAACTTCTAGTTTTCGGTTTAACAAAAAAGACAAAGGTCTTAAAAGCCGATAAAAAAGATACAAAACCCGAGTAATTACTCAATTATTGAAAAGAAGATAAGATGATTTTTGAATCTCCTGAAGATATTGAAAAATTTCTACATTTACAAGCCCTCACATTCCATCAATTAAAAGATATGACTTCTTCTGATATCGAAGAAACAGAAGAAAACAAAGAAATCCTAATTCAAAAAATTATTATTGGTCAAAATAAGCAAGTAACTTCTCAAGAATTGAAACCACAAGGACTTCCTTTAAAATCAAAAGATATTAATGGTCGATCAATTCCAAAAGCAGCAGACTCATATAAAAATTGGCGAACTTTAATTTTTCAAACTGCAAATAATTTAAAAGATTTTCAATTTATTAATAAGGAAGGCAAGGATTACCTTGCTAAAGTATACTATATACCTTGTGCTGTTGAGACTGCTCAATATATTATTGAACATAACTGGTATTCTAAATATGAGAGTCAAGAGATATTAATTAAAGAAGTGAAATTAAATCCACATAAATTTAATTTCAATATTATTAGAAAAAATGCAGGAAATGGAAATAATTTCCTCATGCTACATTGTCAATTAAAGGAAAATGATAATGCAATTATTCAATCCTAGTTCAGAAGAACTTTCCAATGCTATTAGTGCTAGATCAGAAAATTTTTTAGATGTAATTGTTCCATTTAACGAACTTCAGTGTGTAAATAACGATGAGATTGTATCTTTTACTTATAATCTTGGAACAGCTCAATTCAGTGAATATGCCTTCCGTCAACTTTTAACTAGAGTTCAATTATCTAGTAGTTATTGGCGTAGATTACAGGCTTGGGATGCTAATGAATTGATGGTCGATAATTTTAATTTTTGTAATGAAGCAACTGCAAATGAAATTTCTCATCAAAAACGAAATAATGAACCTAGTTATTTATTTCGATTAAATCCCACCACTCCAATTGAAGAAGAAGAAGAAACTGAAGATGAAGAAAATGGAGAATCTTCTCTTATCACACCTGTAAGAGCAGTTCTTTCAGCAACTTACTCTGTATTTGATGATGATCAGTTATTCTTTATTCTTATGAATGAATTAGATCAAAATGATAACTCATCCTATTCTTTATATGAATATGATGATCATATTACACGACTTCATATTAAATTTGAAGATACTCAAGTTGTTCATTCTGAAGGAGAAGATAACGAAGTTACTTATTCTGCTGGAATGATTATTTCAAATAGTGAAGTAGGTTGTTCTTCTATTTGGATTGAACCTGTTGTTTATCGAAATGACGCTGTTTTTGTAAATAGAACATCTCTTACAAAACAAAATGTAGATATGAAAATCGTACATAGAGGCAATATCGATTCAGAACGTATACTTCAAATGCTTGAAACTTGTTCAGAAGTTGCTCAAGTTGGCATTGTACAGTTAGAAGAAGCTTTCAATAAAAAAATTGATCCTAAGTATGCTTTAACTTTTATGCAAACTATTATCGATTTTCCTAATAGAATGGCATTGATTCTTCATGAGGATTGGGAACATGAAGAAGATTTAAAACAAGCTGAAGTAGCAAATGCAATTTTGGAAATGGCTCAAAGTTTACCTTTATTTCAAAGAACAAAGGTAGAACAAGCTGCAGGAAGAATGATTGGTCTATTCGATAACTACCAAAATAGAATGGAACAAATCATTGAAGACATTAACAACTGAATCATTTCAATTAGATTTTTTTAAAAAAACACTAATTCCTTGTAAATGTAAACATAAACATGTATTTACAAAACATGAATATTCTGAACAAATAGAGCAACTTCTCTTTATTGTTTCTTTAATAAAAGAACATGGTTGGAATTTATCTATAAATTACTATTGTAATTTATCTAAAATTGATAGAAACTGTAATGCTTGGGAAGTAGATAACAACCCTTATCTTGGCTTAAGAGGTGAATTCAACAAAAAGTGGGATGATGTTAATATTCCATTAAATAAAAATCTGTGGTGGACCTTGTAATGGATAAAAAAAGTTATGATTATAATAAATTATTAAACTTATTTGATCAGGAAAAATTAAAAGAAATTGGTATTCAATTAGCTTCTGAAGCAATTGAAGGAAAATCAATTCAATATACAGAATTTAATGTTAAATTAAAAGTTCCAAATACTGTTGTTGAGTTATTAGAATCTCTAACAGATATTTTTCCTATAGACCTTGAAACAATTTTATCTAGTATGGCTAGTCAAGGCTTAAGTAGTATTCTTCAAACAGCCATTACCAATCCAAATGTTGAACAAAAAGATATT
Organism: Candidatus Pacearchaeota archaeon; assembly: GCA_002688415.1. Taxonomy (GTDB): domain Archaea; phylum Nanobdellota; class Nanobdellia; order Pacearchaeales; family GW2011-AR1; genus JAGVXH01. The sequence continues at coordinate 55,086 of NZCX01000010.1, read as the reverse complement.
TCCGTAATGGGAGATATTGAACCTGTAAATAAAATTACAAATCAATTATCTGATCTACAAAATGTAATTAATCGTTTCAATGACATGCAAAAACTATTTCAAGGATTTGTCAATGAAACATCACTTAATAATACAATCAAAGATGAAGAGAATTCTGAATAATTTCTTCAATTTTTTCTCTATCTACTTTAAATTTAATAAAAATAACACTAATATTTTCCATATTATAATTAACTTCAAAAGAGAACTTAACTATATTCTAATTTTAAAGTTAAATAGAATAATATCCCTATGATTTGACATGAATGACAAAGCAGATGGGGGGGGAAATCAAAATTCAAATAACCTTTCTATTGGGAATAGAAATTTATAGGTTATTTTGAATAAAGAAACTTTGACCTTTGGTTGGTTTTTATATGAAAACGAATCAAAGGTCTTTCTTTTCTTTACTGGTTTTTATAGTGTTTTGATTTTCAACTTTCTGTTTAAATCTTAAAGGAATTACTTGGTGAAGAATTTATTAGAGAAAAAAGGAAATGAGAATGATGTAGTATTTAATATACCAGCTCAAGAGGGGGGCTCTGATGAAGACAATTATCTTGCATCTATTGGAGATGCTGTTTTAGAACATGTTCAATCACTTTCAAGTGCTCAAAGACAATTATGGGATTCACTCCTTCATATGTCTAATACGGGAGCTATCTTTAGAATTGAAGAAAATCCTTTCCAAAGAGATACCGATCCATTCAATTTAGAAAAAGAAGATAATCTTGATGCTGCTTTTAAAGCAAAAGTATTAAGCAATTTTAAGGGAAAAGATATTGACCCTGAATACGTTAGAATTTTACGAGAAGAATTCGATAAAGAAGTAGAAAGAAGACAAAAATCAGAAGATATAGCTGATGTTGGAATTCCAATTCCTTATCATAATTGGGAAAAATTTCCTCAAATGCATAAGCATTGGGATATTCAATCTACTCCAAAACCATTATATATCTATATGGGTGAAAGCAGGAGTTTTCTTTATGATTATATTCCAGAACATCATCCAGATAAACAAAGAATAGAACAGGTCCTCAACCTTATTAATAAAGATTGGGATGAAATTACTGAAGAATTTGCCAAATGGGCTGTAGATCTCTTAGATCAAATGCCCTTTAAGTCAAATTATGCTCGCACTTGTCTTCAACAAATGATAGATGAGCTTGCTACAGGTTACTGGTGGGAAGGTGCACAACTAAAGGAACCAAAAGAAGTAATTATTAGAGCTTTAGAAAATATTGATCAAGTATATTCTCAAGATTATCAAATAGAAGCAAAGAAAACTAGAAATAAAAATCCAATACATAAACTTCTAAATATTAATGAAATCGCATGGACACAAGAATACAAAAAAGGAAATCAACCATATTCTTCTATTAAGAAATTTGGTTCTTTAATGTATGCTAAATATCTTAAACAAACAGATTCTTCTCATTGGATTCGTTACAAAGGATTAAAGAGAAAATTTGCACCTATTATCATGTTTAAAGATTTAAACTTAAATAGAGCTTCCATATGTGATTTGAAAAAATATTTAAATATTACCGATACACAAGCAAGACAAATTTGGTTTGCTAGACCATTTGATAATATAACTCAATTGCGTAAAAATGGTTTACTTGTTCCTGAGAAATTGACTAAAAACTTTCAAACTCAAAAAGTTCTTGATCTTATTGAAACTACCTTACAACAAGCATTAGAAAGTTCAAAACCAGAAATTCTTACAGATCTTGGTAAAACTTTAAGAAATATTGAAATCAAAAGTTTAACAGGAATCATTAAAGAAGAATGGCAAACAATCTGGTTCTATTATAGAATGTGTAAAGGTGAAATATTCAATATGCTTAATAAGCTAGAAAGAAAGAAACAAAATGATGTCAAAAAAGGATAAATCAGATTTAGATTTAGATTTTAGTGATATAGCTAATGCTAAAATCAAATCTTGTAAAACAGTCAAATCAAGAGAACCAAAACCTAAAAAACCAGTATCAAAATTAGGTGATATTATTTTATCTATTCCCAATAAAGGGAATAATGCGGAATTTCTAAATACAACAATTACTCAATGTAGTTCAGCTGATTTTGTTAAATGGTCTAAAAATGTAGCTTATATTCCTAAAGATTCTTTAGAATACTTTGAAAAAGAAGAAAATAGAATAAATCATTTTCTTAAAGTTTTGAATTTTCATAGAAAAAACTTTTTACTTGCAAATCCGGAAGCTTTAAAAACCTTTCATTGAATAAAGAATTAATATGATTAGAAAAAGAATTGATCTAATTATTGTAACTACTATTCTTTCTATTATGTTTTATATCTTACATATAACTCAACGAAAAGAAATAGAAGATTATAAAATAGCAAATCTGTCAAATCATCAAGAAGAAATTCAAGATATCCATTTACGAGTAACTGAATTAGCTGATATCATAGAAAGTAATCAAAAAAAGACTGTAAGTAAAAATCTGTCTTTAAATAATAAAATAAATTCTATAGATGTGGCTTTAAATTCTAAAAGTAAAAGATGGACTAAAATAAAACAAACAAGATTTATTATTAAAAACTTTATTATTAAAAAAAGATATCGCAAATATATGAATATTGTTGATTTAACTCGTTATGCTTCTGCGGTAGTTGATTTTTCTGCAGAATATGATGTTGAAATTCCTTTAATATTAGCAGTTACAACTCAAGAATCTGCTTTTAATCCCAAAGCAATTTCTCATGCTGGGGCTCAAGGGCTAATGCAGCTCATGCCAGGAACAGCAAGAGAATGCTCTAGTGACATTGGAAAAAGATATACAAATATTTATCATATTGGAACAAATGTCCAATTTGGAACATTTTATTTAAGAAAAATGCTTACAAGATTCAATGATGATATTGAATTAGCAATCAAGGCTTACAATGCTGGGCCAAATTATGTTGCAAAAGTATTAGCAAAAGAGTATCGTAATTATCCCGAGGAAACTAAGGATTATTCAATAAAAGTACTTAAATATTTAGAAGAATATCGAGTACAATTTAACTAAAGGAAATTAAATGAGTGGATTAGAAGTAACAGAAATCATGGTTTGGCCCCTTAAAAATCCAAAACCAGGTTCGAAATTAAAAGCAAATTGTCGTATTACCTATAATGACAGTATTCATTTAAATGGTAAAATTTGGAATGGAAAGAACGGTTTATTTGTTGGTGCAGATGGACGTTTCGGAGAGAAAAAAAATGAAGAAGGAGGAACAGAATCAACTTTCTATCCTTCTTGGTTAATTAAAGACCCTGATTTTCAATCTAAAATGTCAGAAAAGGTAATTCAAAAATATAATTCAGTTATTGGGAATACCTCATCTGAAACTCCAGTATCTGCTGGAAGCCCAAACCAACAAAACGTTCCTTTTTAAGGAATAAAAGTGGAACTAGCTTTGCGTCAATTGACAAGTAGAATATTATCAATAACGCATAGGCTAGAATTTGATCAATTTCTTTCAGGAGAGAAGAGGGTAGTTCTAAAAAAAGAGCTTTCTTCTCTCCTGAGGAAAAGAAATAACTTAATTAAAGTTATTGAATCATTCAAAGATAAGTAATAAAGTATCTAAACAAATGACATCAAAATTAATCACAAATGACCAATTTACAAAATTTGTAACTCAAACAAGTTATTTCACCAAAAATTTTCCAATTTCATTCGTAGAAACAGGCTCTAATGTTTATGGTCTTTCATTAAAAATAAATCAAGAATTTGCGGGAATTCATATTGAAAATACAAATGATTATCTTCAACATCCTGATTTTAAAATAAACAAAGATATTGTTCGTTTATCTTATGATAAAAATTACGATAGAGTTTTAGAAGACAATAAAAATAAAAAATTCAGTATTACATCTTTTGAAATTTGGAAATTTCTATCCCTTTATGTTAAGGGATCTATAGTTACTTATGATTTACTCTATTTATCTCCCACTTATACCAATTCAGATTTAAATGAAATTTTACCTTTATTTCGAAAAGGAATTTCCAATAAAATCGGAAAATCTGCTAAAACATATGTTTTAAATAATTGGCAAAAGGACAGAACTGATCAAAGAAAAATCATAATGTCTTATTATCGCTTATTACAATCTATTATCTTCCTAAGAGAAGAAGAATATATAGTAGATATTAATACAATTTGGGAAGACTATCTTAGTTATTCTAATTATCCAATTGGAAGACAAGTTTTTTTGAAATATAAAGAAAACAACTATAGAAAAAACAGACTATCAGAAAAAGAAATAACAGGAACTGCTAAAGAATTGGAATTTTTGATAGATGAAGTCAATAAGGCTTCTATAACAACTCGTTTACCAGATAACTCTTCTAAAGATATTTTATCTTCAATATTAGAACTTGTTACCAGTAAAAGAATACAATTAACTTAAATAAAGGAACTATATATGTCTAAAACTTTAAAACAAATCCGTTCAGAATTTTCTAAAAAATATCCTTCTTCTAGTAAGATCATTAGAATGTTACTTAGAGGAAAGAATACAGATACAATTGTTACCAAATTGGATGTTTCTCCAAATACAGTAAGAACAGTAAAGGGAAATCTTACAAGAGGATTTTACCTACCATTTGTTCAAATGACTGAAGGACAGATTTCCGGAACCTGTAACTATTAAAATTAGATAGTTTCTGGTAACGTACAAAACTTGATGGTTCGTCAAGTAACGATAATGAACACTGGATGTTAATAAAATTGAGTTATAGTCCTCCTCAGACTTAACAACGAGGGCGATGAAGGAGTGGATCAGGTCATTGATCTGATCTGCTCCCAACTCAATTTTTAAATTTTTTTTTATTTTTTTTCTATTCTAAAAGAATATATAACGCGGGGATATTTTTATGAAAAATAATAATGAAGTTCCTTATGCGAACCTTCATAAAATAACTGATGGTTCAAATAAATTTTATACAATATATATAAGAGAATTTAAAAAAAATGATCAATTATATGGACTCCAATCAATAGCTTCTAAACAAGGATTTCAAGTAGTTGCTTTGTTTGGAAAAAAAACAACAACAAAACCCAATATGGCAAATAAGGGTATTTTCTTTACTTTAGTCGCTGCAACAAGGTGTGCAAGAAGACTTAAAGAATCTAAATTACAAAAAGATTATATTGCTTGCAATGATACTGTATTTGCAAGCATGGTCGGACTAGATTCGCCCATTGAAAAATTAGAATCTACACCTACACACGCGATAGAAGCTCTTTTTAAAGAAATTCCTAAAACAAAACCCAAAATGACATCAAATCAAAAAAATAGATTTTCAAATCTAATTGAATAATAGACTTCTTTCTTTTATCATTAACCTACAGGGGGATATAATGAAAAAAGGAGAACTAGTTTATTTAAAAGATCCGTTTTGGCATAAAAATACAAATTTAGGTGGGAAAAAAGCAATCGTTCTTTCTACTGATAGTTATATCTTAGTAAAAGTATATGATTATCATTCTAACCCAGTAAAGTGTTTCAGAAATGAAATAACTGATAAACCGGTAAAACTAGAAAAAAAAAGTTCTGAAGATTTAAAACCTCCAGATGAAAATGGATATAAACTTCTTCAAGACTATCTAGACGAACAACAAGAAGCTGATAGCTCTTGGGATTCATGGATAATATGAAAAGAGATTAGAATGTTTAAAGAAGGTGATTACGTTAAGTTTGAAGTAGACCCTTATGGATATAAGCCTCGTTGGTTAAACAATAGGGATTTTGGACAATCTGGAAATTGGGCAGAAGGCGTAATTACCGAAGTAACAGAATATTATTTTATTATAGACTCGTTATTTCCTGATAAAACTTTAAAAACTGTAAAATTTCCTAATAAAAATTCTACTTTCTATAATCCAAATCAATGGAAAAGAAATGGATTTCTTCAAGAATGTTTTATTGATTGGTTTTCTGAAGAAAAAATAAATCTCTTCCCTCAATGTGAGTGTGGAGGAGATAAGGCAAAAACAACACATTCAAGATGGTGTCCTAAATATGACTAGTTATACTACTTTTGATTACGAAAAAAACGAATTTACAGAAGAAAAAGATTTTATCAATTCCTGGAAATGGAAATCAGAATATGAGGAAAGATTAAATCTTCCAGTTACTACTCAAAAAATATTAGCTAATGACTATGGGCTTCCAAGAAACACTCCAGAAAGTGCCTTAAGTCAAATTCATTTGTTTTCATTAAAAAATGGTCAATTGCATGAAGAACTAGAAACAGAAAAAGAAAAAAACAAAGAATTGTTACATGCTCTAAATTTGGCTTCTCTTGAGATTAAAAATCACAAAAAGAAAATTAAAAATCAAAAGAAATCAATTGAAAATTATAAAGAAGATGTTTCTCCATATCTAGTACATAAATCAGAATGTGATGTGTATATTACCAAACATATTGGTAGGTTAAATCAAAAAACACGAAAGTGTACTTGTGGTTTATCCAAAAAAAGCTGAGCGTTTTCGCTAAGCTGATGATACTTTATTTAGGGCAGAGACTTCGACAGGATGTCCAACTCTCTGCCCTAGCTAAACAGTTTGAGCTTGCTTTCAGGTCTCCTCCGGAGAGCTGAGCTGATCTGCAGCGTTTCCCGTGACTAGTTGTAACGGGAAGGGATAACGCTGCACGAATTTAAGGCTGCCGGAAAAATTATTCGGTTATCCGAAAATGAGAATTTAATAATTTTAATAAATTAATTAAATTGATCAATTTTAAATTAACCTGGCAAACTCAAATAAACTGAGTCAGACGGGGAAAGAAAAAATTCAAGATAAGTTTTTGGTCATTCTAAAATTAAAGCTTGACCTTCCTTGATTTTAGAATTAAGTTTATTTTGGATCTTTTCCCCTCCCTCAGGACTCGGGATTGTTAAGATTTAGAAAGATTATCATCATGTATAAATGCCAAGCCTTTAAATGTAAACAAAAAGGGGGAACTCCTAATACCCCCTATAGACAACCGAAAAATTCAATTATTGTTGAAAAACGCCCTAAAACTTACAAAAGAATCATTAAAAAAGGTAAGAAAAGAGGCATTGTTGAAGAAATAGAAGGTTGGGAAATAGCAAAAGAAATAGCTGTTTGTGCTATCTGTTATGAACGAATTACTGGATTAAAAGCCGCAAGATCTGGTTCTTCTTTAAAAGAATTAATGCAGAAAAAAGAACGAAAACCTTTTATTAAAAAGAAAAGAAAAAAACAAAATTATAAAAAAGGCAAAAAGCCTTCAAATAATAATTATCAAAAACGGAATTCAGCAAATGCCAGAAAGACTCCAAAAAAATTATGATATTTATTACATTGGTCAAAAAAATTCGAACAAAAAAAGATTAATTCAACAACCTTCTCCAGAATTAAAGAATAAGCAAAAAAAATTAATATCTCTATATGAGCTTTATCCTCTTCCCCCCGCTTGTGCTTGTAAAAAAGGTAGTGGCCCTCTTGATGCCGCTTTACCTCATTTAGGAGCTAAATATCTTCTAAAGGTAGATATTTCTAATTGTTATCAAAATATAACTCCATATATGGCTTACGAAGCAATTAATCGTAATTTCCCTCAAGGAAATATCAAAAAACAAATGCTAGAAAATCTAGATACTTGTTTTATTAATTGGGAAGGCAAAAATATGCTTCCTACTGGAGCCCCCACCAGTCCTATTATCTGTAATATTGTTTTATCTAGAATAGATTATTACATAAGTAAAGCTGCTGTTAGATGGGGTTATCAATACAGTAGATATATGGATGATTTAAATTTATCAACTACCGCAGATAAACGTGACTGGGCAATAATTGAGACAATCAAAGGAATGGTGATTGGAGCGGGATTTCCTATCAATAAAAAGAAAACAAAATGGTATGGAAAAGGTAATAACGATGCTAAGATTGTAGCAGGAGTAAGTCTAGAATCTATTTCTAGACGACAAATCAAACGATTAATAAGAGCTAGATTACAAAACCTAGCAATAAATGCACAACCAATTGATTCTGTAACAAATGGTTATTTGGCTTATATTAAGTCAATAGACGAAGTTACTTATCATAAATTAAGTGAGTATTACCATAAAAAATTAAGTTATGTCTCTATGTAGTGAAGTATTAATTTTAAATAAGTATTTTTTAGCTGTTAAAGTTGGAATAGCTAAGGATGCCATTTGTGCTTTATATACAGGTAAAGCAAGTGTAATTGATGAAACATATACAATACGAAATCTTAATGAATGGATAAAATACAGTTCTTTAATCGATAATCTTCCACTTGAAGCTGCAAAATATGTAGGAAAGATCTCTTCTCCATCAATTTCCATTTATATTCCAAGAGTAATCAAAATAGATACCACTGCTGGAATTGAAATAATTAAAACAGTCAAATATTCCAGATATAACATCTACAAAAGAGATGGAAATAAATGTCAATATTGTGGAACAAAATGTAAAAATAACATCCGTACATTAGACCACGTACATCCCAAGAGTAAAGGTGGAAAAAGTACGTGGGAAAACGTTGTAACTTCCTGCAAATACTGTAATGGTAAGAAGGGAAGTCAGACATTGGATACACTCGGATGGCAGCTTAAAAAGCAACCTGTAGCTCCTGAATGGAAATCTCATATTGGAACTCCATTCGATAAGGTTCAAAATGAATATTGGAAAAATTTCTTATAATAGGTAATAAAAATGATCTATTTTGATCATGCAGCAACTACCCCAATCAAACCAATTGCTATTCTTGCAATTGAAAAAGCTCCTTTTGCTAATCCAAATAGCATTCATGCTTCAGGTCTTGAAGCGAAAAAAATCCTCAAGAAATCAGAAGAATTAGTTAAAAGCTATATAAATGGCTATAATGGTAGAATTGTATGGACTAGTACTGCCTCATTGGCAAATCATTTCATAATAAAAAATGCCCTTAGATATGCGCCTAACAATTCTAATCCTTTTTTATGTATGGAAACTGCCCATAAATCAATTCATAAATTTGGTAAACCTTCCAAAATGCTGAAGCCTTTAAGTAATGGTTTGGTTTCCGTAAAAGAGATAATTGCAAAAATAACAACAGATACTAAGTTAGTCTCTATGCTGTATGTTAATAACGAAACTGGTGTTATTCAGCCAGTTGAAATTATTAAACCAAAAATAAAACAAGCTCTTTACCATATAGATGCAGTTCAGGCAGCCGGAAAATTACCCATAAATGTCCAAAAAATGCAATGTGACTTTTTAACTATGTCAGGTCACAAGTTTGGAACTCCAAAAGGTATTGCATGCCTGTGGATTAAAGAGGGAATTGATTTGGAGTTACCCTATCTGGGTACTCCTCAAGTCCCGTTAGCTTTTGCATTTGCAAAAACTCTAACTTCTATAAATCTTGCCCAAAGAAAAGTTGATGCTATATTAAAGGAACAATTTTTCAAAAAACGCCTAGCTGAATATTCAAAACAGTTGAAAATTAATTATGAATATAATATTAAAACAATTAGACGACTTCCTGGAGTACTAAGTATTCGATTCAAAGGAATCGATGCAACAGAACTATTAATGGAATTAAGTGATAATGGATTGGCTGTATCTGCGGGATCTGCTTGTAATTCTAAAGAAATAATCCCTTCACATGTCTTATCTGCCATAGGAATGTCAGATAAAAATGCATTATCTACTATTCGTATATCTTTATCACCTGAGAATACATGGGAAGAACTTGAAAAAGGTGCAATTATATTAACTAACACTATTAGGAAATTACTTTATGACTGATCCAAACCTTGAAAAAATTATAGAAGCCAATATCAAAGATATCGAAAACGATGAACTCGGATTAACTCTTGCCCAAGCAAGTAGTTACTTAGATTATATTTATAGATATGAAAGAAGAGATAGAAGAAAAATCGAACTTGAAAGATTTACTGAAAAAATTAAAAATTTAGCAAATTTTTTCAAAAATAAAAATAGAGGTAATTAGCATGTCAAATGATAAAAAGAAAGATTCCAAAGAAAATGATTCTAGTCCAATTGTAAATGTTGAGTGGACTCCCCCAACATGGACTGATCAATTCCAAAAATTTATTATAGATTTAGGAGGAGTTATTAATGAAAAAAACGACAAAAATTGAATCTAAAGATATTATTGCTGTTCTTTTAGATGGAAAATTGGTTAAATGTCCAATAGAATTTAGTGAAGAAGAAGGCTGGGTCGATATGGAAATCCCTGTTCAAACAAATGATGGTGTAAACTTTGAATCAGGTAAAACAATCAATGAGGAACAAGGTCTATCTTTATTCGATTGGAAAACCATTCGTATGGAAGGAACTGTAGAAGTTGTTTATGCCAATTCTGAAACCACTAAGGTAAAATAATAAGGAAAGCTAATGCTTAAAATTCATCTCCCAAACTTAAAAGAAAAAAATGAAACAAATGCCGTTCAAGAAGAAGAAACAGAACAAGTAGAATTTCCAATGGAATTGTTCCAGTTAATGCAAGCAAGGGACAATTTAGAGCTAGAAGATAGAGGCATTATCTTTATCAATAGTATTATCACAAAAGCAACACTTGATAGAGCATATAAGCGATTATTATCCCTGCATTTTAACCCTAACTTTACAGAAACAATTCAAATTTTAGTTAATAGTCCTGGGGGATATACAGACGCAGGCTGGGCTTTTATTGATATTATGGAATTTGTAAAAAATCCAATTAGAACAGTTGCAATTGGAGAGATTGCCTCAATGGCAACTTCTATCTTTATTGCTGGAGATGAAAGAATTATGTCTCCTAATTCAGTTGCAATGATTCATGAATTTTCAACAGGAACAACTGGAAATTATTCTGAACTTGTAGCAAGTAGAAAAGCTGAAGATATTGAGTATCAAAAAGATCTAGATCACTTACTTAGACATAGTCGATATACAACACAAGCTCAGATTACTACCAATCTATTAAAAGAGACAGATAACTGGCTTACTCCACATGAAATGAAACTTCATGGGTTGTGTGATCAAATTACTGAAGCAAGAAAAAGACCCAAAAAAACAAAGAAAAAAGCAGTAAGAAAGAAAACTAAATAAAGTTCTTCAATTATATTGTATAAGTGTATATAATCTTATGTATGCAAATTTGTATTCCTAAGAAAAACGATTTTATTGTTTTAACTGATAACGTTATTTCTTCTGCAGGCAATCAAAAACTTGAATTTGTTTCTAAAAAATACCCAGATCTTCATTCTAGGATGACATCCTTTACCTTGAAAAAAGGAGAATGGTATCAAGTTGGATCTATTTATACGATAAAAAGTCATTTTTATTTAAGTCTTAGAATCCAAAAGACTAGAAGTACTAGACTTTGGATGAAGAATAGAGTTAAAAATGAAATTCAGAAAATTTCATTAGTCTATACCGAAGAAGATTCTCCAATACTGAGAAGTCGTTCTCTTGAATGTCTTGCTGAGGATTTAACTAAAAAATGTTTAGTATTTAAAACCGCCTCTCAAGCTATAGAGGCAAGTAAAACAATCAAAATAGGTTTAGATAAGAAATCTATTAGATGGGGACAATTAGAATTCTAATGACAGTAATTGATAAGAATCCACAACAAACTTTACAATTTAATCCCGAAAAATGTTCTGAATTATTAGAAAAACTAATAATAGCTTTTCAAGAATATAAGCCCACAGTTGGAGAAATCCTTGTTATCTATGGTAATTTAGGCTATACCCTTGGGGCGTCTATAGAGGGAGAAACCAAAGGACCAGACATTGAGTCTTTAAAACAGAAATATTATACTAATCCTAGTGTAGGGGCTGCTCTTATGCTTCAAGGAATTGAGATAACAAATTGGTTTCAAGATCACGAACAACAAACTTCCAAAAAAGAAAGGGAATAAAATGAGACCATTACAATATTCTATATACAAAGGTATGGCTGGAAAATGGGGAGCAATTCAATTGAATTTACAACCTCCACATTTTTATTCAGGCAAAAACAAAGATTACACAGGTTATGAAGCCATGGAGAATGGATCCTTAAGAGATGGATGGAAAATCCGTGAAGGAACTATCTTTATGGAGATTACCAGCACAAAAGATAGAAATGTCTATGATTGGGAAAACAAGATTGTTCTTGCTTTGTCAGTTACCGATGTCGGTAAAATCCTTCATTCACTATACACTGGTCAAGAATGCAGCATCATGCATGATCCAGGAGCTAAAAGTGAATCCCAAGGATTAGTTAAAAAGAATCTATATTTAGCCTCCCCCAAAGGAACAGCTAATGGATGCATGGTAAGAGCTTCTCAATCTGCTGGTGGACAAAATAAAAACCATCAAGTTCCTCTATCTGGGGATGAGCTGATTGTAATGAAAGAGTTGCTACAGGCAGCTGTCCCCCAAATGTTAAAATGGGGTTGAACCATGTCTATTTCAGGCTCAGATAAGCGCTTATTAGCTATCAATGATATGATTGATAAGTATTTGAATTCTTCAAATCCAATATTAACAACAACTACTAAGTTCTTAGGACACTTACAAGAAATTGCTTTAAACTTAGAAGAAGAAGATATTGAATTATCTAAAAATCTTCACAAAGAACCAATTACCATTACCACGAAAGTTATGCGCTATCGTGTCGAAGAAGAATTGTTTTATACTCTTGGAATGGTCATTAACTTTCCTGGGCAAAAACAAGAAAATATTACTACTGCAAGATATTTAAAAAATAGAGATAAAGAAGAATGCTGCTTTGATGGTATTTACATGTCTTTGAGAACCTTATTGGATTTATATGTTGGAGCAAATATTAATACTCCTATTCATGTCATTTCTGATCACTTAGAAGTTATTGAAAAAATGAATAGTGAAAAGAAATGCGATACGACTCTTTTGACAAAGAAAAGAGATCTTATATTAAAATTAACAACCGCATTCGAGCAAACATCAGTAATTTTTACCTGGAAACCCAAGGATAGTACTTCTGATTTGGTTAACGCTAAAGCAGCAGCTATCAATTTAATGGGAAATGCATTAATGGATTAAGGAGATTTAATAAAGTGTGATGAAAGGTCTGAAAAGTTTAGAAGTATATGATTTTGATTTACCATCCAAAGTTCTAGAACGTTTATCTATAGAGAAATATCTTTCAATCGATACTGAAACTGGAGGCCTCGATTATAGAGAAACCTCCTTGTTTTTAGTACAGATTGCAACTACCTCTGGAGAGGTTTTTATTGTTAAGAAACCAACTCCAGATAGCACATTACTTATTCAGTTAATAGAGAATAGTGATATTTCCTTTATTTTTCATAATGCTGCCTTTGATCTCGCATTTTTAAAAATGGGATTAATGACAGAAATAGGAACAAATATTCACTGTACCAAAACTTTAATGAAGATTATATTTCCTCAATATAGTTCTGGTTTAAGCAATTCTTTAAAAAATATCTTAGATATTCACATCAACAAGCAAATTGATCACTCTAAATGGGATCAAGACAAATTGTCATCCAGACAACTTGAATATGCAGCAGGGGATGTTCTTTATCTTTATAGATTACTTAAAGTATTAAAAACCGCTTGTTCTCCAAGACAGTACAGTATTTATACAAAATCGATGCAAGTTATTCGATTGAAGACCCTAGTTGAAGTAGAAGGCTATACAGATTTATTCAGATGGGAAAAAGAACATAGTGAAATAAGTCAACAAAATAGACTTTGGTGGAATAGATTACTTTCTCTAAAATATAACGAGAGCAAAGATGTTACAATGTAATGGCTTAGTCGCAATTCCTTCTGAACCAAAATTACAATTTGTTCCTTGGAATGATCAGGGATTTTTTGCAAGTTTTGATGTCGTTAGCCAAGAACCGATAAAAGATAAAGGAAAAGGTTTTCATAAGATCCATTATTACCACGCAAACATGTTTGTTGCGAAAGATAGAAAGAGTTACTGGGAAAACCTAATAAAATCTGGTGAAGTTTTTTTAATTAGAACTGCAGATTTTTCCAGTATTAGACCTGAAGGATTTAATAACCCTATTCCACAATTGAAATTAACAGAAAAAAACTTTTTACACTTAAAACAAGCCCAATGGCACAGTGCGTAAAAACCCTATATAGGGCAAAATTGAAAATATTTTTATGAGGAGATTTTGATGAGTCAGTTTGATGAAACCAATTTTGATGAAGATGAAATTCAAGACCTTTTTGAAGACGAAGAGTCTATGACTCCAGAAGATGTCTTTAAAATGGTTATGATTAACAAAGTAAAAGGAACGACGGTTCATGTTGAACTTTATGATCAAGACGAAGACAAAGTTGAGCTTTCTGAGGTAATTGAAGAATTACTAAACTATATCGAAAAGAAGTTATCAGATGACGAAGCAAATCAATTTGTAGATCAAATCATGCCATTGATGGCGCAATCTGTTGTTAGTGGGTTAGGAAGAATGCTAGGGATTCGACATACCGCATTTTTCTTAGCAAACGAAACTTCTCGTGTTGCATTAGTAAATATGATGTCTATTGCATTTCTTCTATTAAAATTTGTTCAACAAAAAAATCTAACAATTCAAACTTTCGAAAAAGAGATTTCTGAAGAAGAAATCGAAGATATTGAACGAAAAGCAAAGGCAGGCTCAGCTGCGACAATGGGAGCTTTGCTTGGTATGGATCCCAAAGAGATTCTAGAAAACCTAGTAGAACAGGGAGAAATTTCTCAAGATGACCTAGAAGCAATTCTAGATGGAGAAGATGAATAATTAGCTCTAAAAGGAAATGAAATGAAATTAAATACTCCTTTAGAAGAATTATCTCAAGGATTTATTTGTCCAGTAGGTTTTGATTATGATGGCTACTGGAGAAGTCGCATCCTAGACGATACTAAAAACAATATACTTTATATTATTCCTGCAGGTTATACACAAAGAGATAGCAAGGGTGTTGTTCGTTCACTTTATTATAAATCTTTATACAATAAAGCGGTTTCCTTAAAATCAGAGAGAAGAAGATATCCTTTAGGAGAAAATTCTCACAAAATAATTTTAAAACCAGAACCTAGCAATTCTTATGATCCATATGCAGTAAGAATTGGAATAGTTTTCGATGATAAAAGTAAGACCCCTGAAAACTTTACAAATCAAACCTGGAAAGAGATAGGATATGTTCCAAAAGTAATTTCAAAATTAATTACTAAAAATATATCTATGCTCAAAGAAGGAAAATTAACAGCATTGCAGGCAAATTATGCAGATCGTATATATTTTGGAAGAATTGAAATACCATATGGATCTTCTTTAGTAAAAAATTATAAAAATTGCAATATACAGAGAATTACAGATATTTTAGAAGGATAAAATGTTTAAAGCTTATGGTGTAGGATTTCAAGAAAGAGATTTTGAACTTGTTCGTAAAATAACGAAGGTAATAACTGAAGAGTATGTAGTTATTAAAGACCTTAGATATTATGATATCAATCTAGAAGATACAAAAGATAGTATTGTTTTTCTATTTGGATCAAAAGCCTCTCGTCTTGCAAAGGATATCTCTACAAGAGAATCTATTTTTCTCCCAGAGATAAAATCCCTATATCAAAAAGAAGAAAACGAATCTTCAAGACAATCTGCTTTTAAAAAACTAATGCTATTGAAAGATATCATTGAAAATAAGAACACAGTTGATACTGTTTCTGAAACAAATCTAATAGATCCTGTTCCAGATACAGATCTAAAAGATTTAAAAATTTTAGAACAGACACTTGTTCAAAAGAATATCAACAAATGGATATCAACAACAAAAAATGGAAAAACTATTCAAATATCCATTCAACCAGAACCAAGTGAAACAGATATAAACATTACTTTTGCAGAACTTTATGCCTTAAGATATGCAATGGACATTCTAAATATAAATGAGTGGATGATCGTTTATTCGAACAAAGATATAGAAACAAAGGATTAGAAATATGTCAGAAATTATTACTTCAGAAACTTCCGAACCAGAAGTTCTTCCTATAGAGGAAAAACAACCTAACTATAAGAATGCAATGGAAGAAATTCTTGCATTGATTAGGGGAAGAGCCCCTATCATCTGGGTTTTAACTCACGAAGAGAATAGATTTATCAATGATTTCATGGAGGCAATTGCAACTCCATGTAAAAGAGATGTTTGGCTTTGGTCTGCTTATCAGGGGTTAATCAGACAAGACCAGCAATTATCTACAGAACGTGCTTCAGGAGAAGATGACGGAACCTGGAATCCACAGAAAGCTTTAAAAAGAATCTGTGAGATGCATAGAACAAGTGACAGCAAAGGTACTTGTTTTATTATGAGGGATTTTCATACTGTTCTTGGTGAACCAATTCCAAGACAAATCAGAGACATGTATGAGCATCTGATTGGAACAGGGAAAACACTGATAATCCTTAGCCCCTTACTAGCTCATGGAGCTGGAGGTAATCGTGCTGGCATTCCACCAACACTTGAAAAACAAACTTCGGTCGTTAGATATGAGCTTCCAACAAAGAATGTAATCGAAGAGCATATCACTGAAGTTGTTAGTCATATGAATACTAGCACTAGAGGAAAGAAAAAGTATACAAAACTTGATTATGATATCAATGATATCCAAGGATTTGTTAAAGCATTACAAGGCTTAACCTTAATTGAGATTGATAATGCTATTTCAACATCAATTACCCACATGAACAAGTTGGATGCTGATAAATTGCTTATGGATAAGAAGCAGTTACTCAGAAAATCTGAGATTCTTGAATTTATTCATGCTCCAGTAGCAATGGATGATGTTGGTGGTCTTGATATGATTAAAGACTATCTTGGAAAATATTCTAGAGCTTATACACCCGAAGCTAAGGCCTTTGGAGTTGAACCATTAAAAGGAGTTCTATTAACTGGAGTTCCTGGAACTGGGAAATCACTTCTTGCTAAGGCTATCGGACGGCTTTGGCAGGTACCTTTGCTTAGACTGGATGTCGGCAAGGTCATGACTGGACTTGTTGGTGGCTCTGAATCTAAGATGAGAGATGTCATCAAGCAAGCAGAGGCTATGTCTCCTTGTGTCTTGTGGATTGATGAAGTTGAGAAGTCTCTAAGTGGTACTAAATCTAGTAACTTTTCTGATGGTGGTACCCTTGCTAGGGTCTTCGGAACGCTCCTTACAGCGATGCAAGATGGAATGGAAGGGGTAACTATCATTGCCACTGCAAATGACATCACAATGCTTCCTCCGGAGTTTATCAGACGTTTTAATGAGGTATTCTTTGTAGATCTTCCCGGACCAGATGAACGTTGGGATATCTTTGGGATTCATTTATCTAAAAGAGGTAGAGATATCTCCAAATTTGAACAACACAAGAAGGTCTTAGTTTCTGTTACTGATGGATTTACAGGAGCAGAGATTGAAAAAGCAATCAAAGATGGAATTGCAGCCTCATTTTATCAAGATAAAAAAGATTTAACTATCAAAAATCTTTTAGGAGCGATTACGGATACTAAGCCAATCTCTAGGGTGATGGCAGAAAAAGTCAAGAAACTTAGAGATAAAGCAAGAGGTTCTTTCCGATTCGCTAGCTCTTATGCAATGCAGGAAGCAAAACAAAATAAAAAGAAGGCAGTTAAAACAGCTTCTGGAAAAAAATTAAATATTGATGACGCTATTGACGATGTTGGTGTTTTCAAACAGACTAAAAAAGAAGAATCAAAATCAACTAAAGATGCAGTAGATAGTAGATTCTCAGATCTTTAATACAAAGGATGGATGATATGAGTCATTGGACTACAGTTAAAACAAAATTAAATAACCAATCAGTTATTCGTAAGGCACTGAAAAGAATGGGATTTGAAGCCCAAGAAGGTGATTTTACTATCACTCAATACGGAACAACAGAGGCAGCTCAATTAAGAATTGATGACGCTGTTGGTCTTGCTCGTCAAAAAGACGGAACATATGCTATGGTTGGAGACTTCTGGCATTCAGGTGACAGAAAACTTAAAGGTTACTATGGCCGTAATGAAAAATTTGTAAAGGATCTTTCGACAGCTTATGCTGTTGAAGAAGCCTTCACAAACCTAGAAGAACAAAACTTCTTCTGTACTGAAAATGAAAAAGCAGAAATCGGAGAAGATGGTTTGATTACTATCAACTTCGAACGTTATTCATGAGATTAAAAGGAAAATTAAATGTCAAAAGTAATCGTTAAAATCAATCCTGAAACTCACGAAGTAACCTACGAGGTTGAAGGAGTTATGGGAACAAAATGCACAGACATCACAAAGGCTTTAGTAGCTGATAATGAAGAAGTAGAGACACAATACACTGAAGAATATTGTGTTCCTGAAACTTTGCCAGATTATATCAATAATATGGAAGGAGATGAATAATGGGAAGAGAGCTTCAAGAACTCGTATTGGAAAATACAGAGAACGGATACAGCACAACAGATTTTTATACAACTGCGGTGCTTATCTCTCAAGAATTTCAAGTCACAGAAGTGACTAAAGAAGGACATCAAGGGAAAGTTAAACGCTTTCATTTTGATAAAACCCCTGAGGTTCAGGGAGTTGTAATGAATTACATTAACGGCAAGCTTGAAGGAAATATTAGAGATTTCCGAAATGCAATTGAAACCGTAAAAGATATGGTTTATTCCTCAAATTGAATCTACTAGCCCCCCGTAAAAGCGGGGGGCTAAGATTTTTAGGTAAGATATGAGAGTTCCTAATATTCGTACTAATTTTGATGCAAAAAAGCTCCCAACAGAAGAACAATTAGAATTATATTTATCATCTTTTAATTTATCTTCTGAACTTGAAGAAAATATTTTTTCATTAATTTCTAACCACAACTACGAACCTGAGAGCCATTATCGAAACGAGCCTTGTTTCCCTTACTTTGGGATGGATCTCCCTTATAAGAGTGCCATCTACAGAGGACTAACAGATTTACCCTCTTCTATTGAGCTTAATTCTCATGTTTACCCTGCTATAAATCATGAAAATTATTTAGAGGAAAAAGAAAAAGAAAAACCAATCCTGCGTGACTTGCCACCGATGGCATTTACATTGGAAGACAAGTTAGTAAAAGAATGTCAAACAGGATCTGATAAAAAAATATTTTTTAAAACATTCAGTATAAAAAAATGTAGAGACCTCCAGTTTATTGGGAATTTTATACGAGAATGCATTTCTGCTTATTATATAGAAGAAAAAAATAACTTTATGGTGTCTTTAGATCATTTTAATTATATTCAAAAAATGAATTTTGAAGAAATTAAAATGAAAATTCAAAAGATCAGAGAAGTATTCCCAACAAGTAATATTTATATAGTATCTCAACAAAATCATTTAATTTATTTAAGTAATTTTGGAGTAGAAAAAGGTATGCTTTATCCTAAAACATACTTAGTATCAAATGCTTACCGTAGTACTTATCATGAACCAGCTTTCCATAGTTTTAATTCAGCAATTTTTGTAAAAGATCAAATGAGGGCTTCAGCAGAGCATGAATTTGTATATAAAATACAAAGAGGGCATAGAATGTGGAATGTATTTGTTGCTTTAATTGTTAGGGATGGTCTTATTATGCCTGAAGATCCTTTTAATAAAGATTCTGAATTCATTCAGGAGGATATCAAGGATTCAAGATGGCATAATTTAATTTAAGAGAGATGATAAAATGAGATTACCGATTATCAACACACTTTCTTCAAGAGTAGAAGTTCACACTCTTTTTCTACAGCCTACCCCTTGGTGCGCGAGAAAATGTAAGGGATGTTACGTTAAAGAAAGAAATGCTGAAGGAGAACAGCATTTACAAGACCTAGTAACCCCCTTCACAGAACAATTTGCCGTAATTAAAACATTCTGTGAAGGTGAACTTGCTTGGGCTAATGAGATTACCATTGCCATAGACGATCTCCCTACTCAAAGAAGACATAGGAATCATATGCTTGGCTTGTATGATAAGGTTTTTAACCTTACCAAAGAAGCAAGGGTAGCTAACAAGATGTTACCCAAAATGCATATGACTTTCCATACTTTAAATACCTATCTCTCTTATGTTGATAGCGCCAAACGCAACAGCGAATGGTATCGGGAATCTTTTCATATGGAAGATACCTGGAAGAGTTTAGCTCTTCCAGGTCATCTTCTTGATATGATTAACTTTAGTCAACTAACTAACAATAGTGTTACTAGGAATCTTTTAGCAGAAATCAGAAAAGAAACTCCTGTAAATTATAACTATTTAATTCCTAGAAATGTCAATAAAAACAATATCAATAAGTACTTACAACATTTAATAGATATTAATGATATTGTTGATCACATTTACCTTGTAATTTACAAGGATCCTATAGGAAAAGCAAGAACTTCAAAAGAAATAAAAACAAGTCAAAGAAATATTGCAAGCGACAGGTTTTATATCCAAGAGTTATCTAAAAAACTCCCCACCTCTATCAAAAACAAAATACATATAGATGGCTGCCTAAAAGACGTAGAGAAATTTAATGCCACAGGTTATGGATGTTCTTCAAACATATCTAGGTTTCAAATCTGGCCAAATGGATCAGTCACTGGCTGTGCTTATGGAGATAAGAGTATCTCCAAACGTATTGGCTTGACTACAGGGGCCATATTGCAGAATATAAGAACAGCAAGAAAGCTATATGATTTTACAGATACTCCTTGTCATTTAGTTGATGACTATAATAAATCAGAAGAAGATTTAATTCAGTTATCAACAACAAGAGTAGGACAGATAACTAAAGACATACTTAAGGATATATTATGACTGAAAAAATTTATAAAGTTCGATTGATGGTTGACGTATATTATACAGATCCAGAAGATATCATTGGCAAGGATCTCTGCAGTGAAAATACTGAAATTGCAAATGAAGTTCAGAATACTGTATTAAATATAGTAGATTATGCAGAAGAGGAAAAGCTCCTTCAACCAGATTGTGGGGTCAAATTACTAACATGGCATGCTGTAGTTGATGACCCCACTTGTGATTTTGTTGATGAGCTTCCTATCTTTAAAGAGGAAAATACTGATGGGGTATAGAAGTCAAGTAGCACTTGCTTTGAAAGCCAAGCACATTAAAAGTTTTTTAGAAAAAGTAGTCTTTCATCCTGATTCAAGAGAGTTATTTGATAATTGGTGTCAAATATCTACAGAATTTGAAGACCGAGATGATGAAAATGGTATTTTATTTCATTGGCATTCTATCAAATGGTATGAAACTTATGACAGTGTAAGTAATGTTATGAAATTTATATGTGATTTACCTGGAAATGACCCTCAAGCTGATTTTTATTTCTTAAGAATTGGAGAAGACCTTACTGATGTAGAACTAGAAGGTCTTTGGTGGGTTAATCCATTTGAAATATCACTAGATCGAAGTATTCACTTTGCTGCTGACAATAAGCTTGACTTAAAAGATCTCGATGAACTAAGGAATAAGAGAACCATTCCAAACGAAGATCGTTATGAAGAAATTTTAAAGGAAATCTAATGTCAACAGAACATACTGCAAATGAAAAGGCTCAAATTCTTTTAACCAAACTGACAACAGGAAAACAAGTTCATCAAATTTTCGCAGATAATATGAGAGAACAATTACTGATCAATGGAAAGCCAATGGATCACTGGGAAAAACATTTTAAAATTAATATCCCTACAGATAATTTAACTCCAAGCCTGTGCAAGGAGTTATCTATGCGTTTAATTCAATTGAATCAAGAAGCAGCTTTCTTTCAGGCAATTGCAACAGCTAAGGCACAAATTATTAAACGTGGAACAACTGCTGCGTATAATGATAAGTTCTGGACTATTGTACAACAATATAAAAGCGAGAGAAAGAAACTTCCTGCTGCAGCTACATTAGAAACAATGGCAAGAGTAGACAATGAAGACCTTGACTCTGCTCAAACTATTGCTGATATTGAGAGCAAATTCTGGAAAGATATTTTAGATCACCTTTCTACTTGCAGAAAATTGATTGAAAATGCTAGCATGAATATAGCAACAGAATTAAAATCTCTCAATAATGAGAAATTTCTTGATAATATTACAAGAAAAATGTTATAACCCAGTACATTCATTATGAATTAATGAACAAAGGAAAAAATATGTCAACTACTAAGAAAAATAAACGCACAAAAAAGTCATCAACCAAAGACACTGTTACAGAAACAGTAGAAGCTGCAGCGCAAGTTGCAACAGAAGCAGCAGAGGCAGCTTCAGTAGAAGAGGGAACCTCTGGAACCTCCGTAGCTCTAGAGGATCTAAAAATCGGATATGTTGTCGGTCTCACTCAAGAAGATCGTTTCGTGTTCGAACTCTTCGGACTGAACAAAGGCCTAGTAGAATTACTAGGTATTCACCAACATGCTAGTCGTAAAGTCAATCGAGTTTACGATGACCAGCAAATGTCTGGTGATCGACTACTTCACGAAGTAGGTCGAGCTGTTGCTGCAATTGCACAAAGGTTAGATGGCGCGTTAGGTACTACAGCTTCTACTGTTACACCAGAGGAAACTATGGTGGAACCTCCTGTAGCAACAGAATAATTATTCATTAAACTCCCGCCTTAGGGCGGGAGTGTCCCTTCTTAAAGATAGATATGATAAAACTTATGAATACAAAGGGATAGAATTTTATCTATCTGATTATTCTCCTAACACTGAAGAATGTAGACTTGTTATATTAAAAGTGATTGAACAAACTTCAAGAGATTATCTATCACTTTACAACAGCAAGACTTCTGCGCTTCAATATACTTGGGAAACTGCAAGAGATTTTATATTTAGTGATAGATATTATATTAATTGGGGGAATCAAATCGTTTCCCCCACCCATTTATTACAATTAGTCGATATCGATATAGAGTGGTTAAGAAGAAAAATGCGTGAGCGTTTTTCACAAATTGAAAGAAAAAATAATGGCTAAAAAATTAACTTTAGGTAAAGAAGAAGCACTTAAGATTGCAATCAAAAATATCAATAACACTATTGGTGTTGGTTCAGTTATCTTTGGTGACAATGACATTCCTAGAATCGAAAAACTTTCTTCAGGATGTTACAGCTTAGACAAGGCTCTTGGTGGGGGCTGGGCAAAGGGAAGAATCGTTGAAATTTATGGTCCAGAATCAAGTGGTAAAACGACTCTTGCATTACATGCAATCGCTGAAATTCAAAAAACAGGGGGCTATGCTGCTTTTATTGATATGGAGCACGCTTTTGATCCTGTCTATGCAGAGTCTATCGGAATCGATACCGAAGCCTTGATCTTTTCTCAACCTGACCACGGAGAAGCAGCACTTCAAGTTACACAAGAACTTATTAAGAGTGGTTCTCTAGATTTGATTGTTATTGATTCGGTTGCCGCATTAACTCCGAAAGCAGAAGTAGATGGAGAGATAGGAGCCAACCACGTAGGAAGGCAGTCAAGACTGATGAGCCAAGCAATGCGTATGCTCGCTCCAACATCTCATGCTAATGAAACTACAATCATCTTCATTAACCAGATCCGTATGAAGATTGGTGTCATGTTCGGTAGCCCTGAAACTACTTCGGGTGGAGAGTCTTTGAAATACTATGCAAGTCAACGCGTAGATGTTAGAAGAGTAGAGAAACTCAAAGAAGGTACAGGAAAAGATATTGAATTTGTAGGCAATGTCACAAGGGCCAGAGTAGTAAAAAACAAAGTGGCCCCTCCTTTCCGTGATGCAATGTTTACCATACAATATGGCTTAGGAATTGATAGGTATTCAGACCTTATCGATTGCGCTGCTAATGAAGGTATCATCAAAAAGGCAGGGGCATGGTTCTCTTACAAAGGAGATAATATTGGTCAAGGCAAAGGAAAGACCTCTATTTACTTGCAAGAAAATCCCGATGTATATCTAGAGATTAAACAAATACTGGAAGGAACATTTGTTCCTGTTCAAGGAGAAAACGATGGATTTATCGAACAACCCGATGTATCAAGCATTGAGAGCACGATATGAAGCAAAAAAGCTACAAGCATTAGCAAATATGCAGGTATTTATGAAGGCTCCTGTTGGGGTAGCAGATCATCCCAATGTATTGGATACCATCGCGGAGTTTGCAGAAGAATTAGCTCACGCTGAGGATATTTTGTACTCACTCGAAAACAATTTCGAATAGGATTAGTTATGAAAAAGTATACAACATATACTTACGAAATCACTTATGAAGAGTTAGTAGATGCAGTTAAGGCTGTTATTTTAAGAAATGATCCAAGTGCAAATATTAATCTTGGAACAATTAATTCTCAAAAATGGTTGGAAGTAGATAGCAATAAGAGTCCTTCTATTGACAGAAAAGAGATCGCATCCACTTCAACAATTTTATTGTCTATTGAGATGGAAAAATAAAACCCCCATAGGGGGTAAAATTGAAAATTATTTTTTAAGACAAAAATCCAAAAATATAAACGAGGAACCCTATTAAAATGTCAAAAAATGAGGAAGAAATTTATATTCCTAGAAGAAAAATCAAAAAGAATTTCTATCTAGAATTAAAAAAAGTAAATGAAGAGTACGAATCAATCTTAGATATCTGGGGCTCATCTGATGGAAGCGATCAAAAAGTTAGAAAGATTAAAGCACGAGAACTAATGAAAACAAATCCAGATCTTAGTTTATTTAGATCGGTTCTCACAACTCAACCTTCTGCAGAAGAAGATGAAGTTTGTGAAGGTCTAAGATACTGGATGATGAAAGAGAATGGAACTCTACCTGTTAAAAAGAAAATAGCTCCGCTTCCTATAGTAAATCCAATAGCAGAAGAACTAGTCTTAACAGAAGAAATTGTTATTCAAACAGCAAAAGAAGACAAGCCCACAGGCAAGAAGCAAAAGGTTACCTTTGGGAATAAGGTTGCCAAGTTCTTTGGATTTTAGCATGTGTATGGTTTGTATAGACATGGCAAAGGGAACTCTTACCTCCAGAGAAGCCTTAAGAAATTTTTCTGAAATCTCTGTGAAGGTTAGCCAAAGCCATGCACAACAAGTATTAAGAAAAATTCAACGAAAAATGACAGAAGAACTATCAAAACAAGAAGAAGAGAAATCTATACAAGATTAGTTTTTGAAGCTATACTTTTTGCATGACTTCTAGTGTCAAGCAACTTCGTTCTAATACTATAGATATTCAAATCTTAGCAGAAGAACACTTTGATTTAGAAGAAGAAATTTCACTAGAAGATATAGAATTAATTCTTAGAAGAAGAATTCTTCTTGCTTACCCCTCCGCACATAAATTCAGCAGTCTTATAAAAGAAATCCTTGATCAAAATACTATTTTGTATAGATTGTATGCAAAAGTAACCATCCCTATTGACAAGGCAACAAAACAAATGTTTGAATTCAATCCAGTTCCAAAAACTAGGTTTGAAGCCATCATTGATGACATGGAGTGAATTTTGTACGGTTATAACCATAATCCTGGACCTAAAATCAGATGTATGAAATGTGAAGACACTATTCAAAGCATGTTTAGACATGACTTTAAATGGTGTAAATGCAAATCGATAGCGATTGACGGTGGAGGAGACTATACAAAGATATCCTACCACGACGACGCTCTCTATGAATACGTGGAGGATTCTAATGCCAGCGACTCAAAGAATTAAAACGAATACAAGCTTTACTTTTCAATGTAAAGAATGCAAAGCGACCCCTCAGGGAAAAAGCGAAGATCATTACGAGCTATGCACTTGCGGAGCAATTGCAGTTAGTGGTGGCCTATATCCTAAAATAAATACCGTCTATCCAGACGCTTATAGATACCATTACGGAGAAGAAATATGGGAAGAATGAAAGATTTTATCATGGAAGTTAGTGAAGACATGGGTCACTACGGAGACATTAACGATGAAGTATTAGCAGAAGCACAACATAGGCTTGCTAATCTTATTGATAGGGACAAAGAAGAGGTAGTCACAGAAGACATGCTCATACAACTTGAAGAGAAAAAATAATGTCCTATCCAGAGAAATTATTAATTATATTTGTAATTAGTACGGCTTTTTTACTCGGGTGTAGCATTGTCTACAGGGTATACAATCCAATCCAGAAACACAATCTAGTTACAGACATTGAAGATGATAAAAAAATTTACGAGTTTTTTGCACATGACAATACTGTCAAGTGTGTTACTTGGTGTGTTGACGTGGCTAAGTACAGATGTTTTGGACAATGCCTCCCTGTTCTGATAGAAAAAGAGGATGGACATGATTAAAAAACATGGCTTGAACGAAACGGAAATAATCTCTAAGGATTTTCATTTATTTTATTCATATGACACTCCAGTAGCTGCATACGATGAAGAAATTGGAACTATATATGTCACAGAGAAAAAGTATTCCAGAACAACAACAGCACATGTTAAAAAATGGATAAAATATCTTGATGAAGAATATAACTGGGGAGATAAGATAGAGTTAACTGAAAGCACCTTTCTCCATCTTTCACAAGAAATGAATTTAGGAAAAACTTTAAAGCTACTGACAGACGAACCAAAGAAAAGCAGGGAAGTCTGGAAAAAAAGATACTGTAACTTACTCGAAGATAGTTAATTAATTAAACCATGATAAACTGAAGCTATGGGGAACGACATTCTTTATAGCCCACTAGCTATGGCTATTCTGTTATCTAAATATAACATTAATGTTATTAAAAAAGATGATGGAAGTTTAATTTTAGCTCAGTTTACAGGAGAAACTACCTACATCCCATTGGGACAAGTGGTAGGATCTTATTCTGAATTATTTGAAATGGCATGCGAAGTCACCATTCAAGTACATAATACAATGAAAAATAAAGGGAAATAATGTCCGAAGATTTTTGTCATCTCCACGTTCATTCAGAGTATAGTATCCTGGATGGTTTAAATAAAATTGATAAGCTATGCCAAAGAATTGTTGAGTTAGGAATGAGTTCTTGTGCACTGACTGATCATGGTGTTATGCATGGCTCTATTGAATTCTACAAGCATGCGAAGAAGTATAATATCAATCCATTAGTTGGAGTCGAAGCATACATCACAGAGGATCCTGACGACTCTGAAGTCAAAACTAAAGACAACCACCACATGATTCTTATTGCTATGAATGCAAAAGGATTTGAGAATCTTGTATGGATGACAAACCAGGCTAACTTACATAACTTTTACTATAAGCCACGTATTTGGCAGAAACATTTTGAGACAAGAGCAGAAGGAATAGTGGCCACAACTGCATGCCTTGGTGGTGTTATTGCTAAGAAGGGCTTCCCTCTTAAGCCAACAAGAAAAGGGAAAAACCAAGAAGAATATGATTTAGCCATGCAAACCTATGTTACAGAAAAACTTAAACCATATGATTATCAGAGCCTAGCAGTTAAAAGACTTAGAAAACTTCACGAAATGTTTAATGGTAGATTGTACTTAGAGATTCAAGACAATATCATGCCAGCTCAAAAAAAGTTCAATGATTGGGCGATTAAAACCTCAAAGACAGAAAACATTCCATTAGTTATTACTGCCGATGCTCACTTCTTAACACGAGAAGACAAGAGAGCACACAACCTCATCATGGCTCAACAATTTAAGAAGACCCTTGATGAATACGAGGGAGATGAGGATGGGTGTAATAAAACTGATGTATATGGTGATGGTGTTTACGTCAGATCTCCTGAAGAAATGTTGGAAGCTGCCAGAAAAATAGGATCAGAAGAAGCATTCTATAACACCCTGGAGGTTCCAAAGATGTGTGATTTAAATATCACACTCGGTGAATATCAGATGCCTTACTTTGACATCACAAAAGAACCAGACTGCGAAGAATTTAATAATTGGAAAAAAGGATATGCAAAGGATGGGATTGCGAGTTAAAAAAGGATTTGCAGGTTTTATTAGTGAGGATGTTGAGTTTATAAATAAACAAAACTCCCTCCTGATGAGATTTATTAGTCTATTTTACCCAGCATTTATGACTAATCTCTGGACTACTATCGGAAATAAAATTTACTATCCAAACACAGAGAGATCCCCCTTAGCTATTAAAAATTATGCAATAATTAAACATGAACTTATCCATGTAAAACAATTTAAAAAATATGGAGTTTCGTTATATCTATTTTTATACTTGTTATGTCCCTTGCCATTCTTGTTCTCTTATTTTCGGTGGAAATTTGAAAGAGAAGCTTATCTGCATGCCAATATTCAAACAGAAGAAGACATCGATAAGGTTGTAAATTTATTAAATAAATATTACTTGTATCCCTGGCCTAAAAAATGGATGCGAGCTTGGTTTATAGAACAGTTTCATAGGAGAGAAAATGGGGGCAACTCTTGATAGTTACTTTACTTTTAAATGCTTTAAAGGATTAAAGAATAGAAATCTAGAAAACGATCAAATATATATTGATAGATTAAACTATGAGATTTCAGTAATCCACAAGATGGGTTACGCTGGTTACTTTCTAATTGTCCAAGACTTCATTAACTGGGCAAAACAAAATGATATTTATGTTGGTCCTGGTCGAGGATCAGGAGCAGGTAGTTTAGCCTGCTACTGTCTAGGTATCACTAATTTAGATCCTATAAAACTCGGGTTAATTTTCGAACGTTTTTTAAATCCCGCCAGACTATCTATGCCTGATATCGATGTTGATTTTGAAAAACGATATCGAGATAAGGTTATAGATTATGTAACTGATAAGTATGGTGATGATCATGTTGCTCACATAGGAACATTCAATTTACAGAGAGCGAAGGCTGCAGTAAGAAACGTTGCTAGAACTCTTGGCCATCCCTATTCTGTAGGTGATGAGCTTTCTCGCCTGTTGTTGGAACCCATACATGGGAAGCCACAAAAATTAGAAACCTCCATTGAAAAGGTAAAACAATTAAAAAAGTACAGTACATCTAATGGACCTGAAGGTGAAACATTACGCTGGGCTTGCAAGCTTGAAGATATTATCTCCAGTGCCGGGGTACATGCATCTGGAATTGTTATCTCAAATGATTCCTTACATAGCACTGTGCCTTTATTCTTAGGTAGAAGCGGAGAGATTACTACCCAATGGGAAATGAAAAACATCGAACAATATGGTTTGATTAAGTTTGATTTCCTTGGACTGGATGCCTTAAGTAAGATCCACAGATGTGTTGACCTAATCAAGGAGCGACATGACAACATTTCAGATTTTACTATTGATTCTATTGATCTCGAAGATCCTAAAACTTACAAAAACCTAAGGCAAGGTAATGCTACGGGAGTCTTTCAACTGGAGGCAAGCTCTGGCATGAGGGACCTTTTGGTACAAATTAGACCTAGCTGCCTTGAAGACTTAATTGCTTTGGTTGCTATCTATCGTCCAGGTCCTTTAGGATCTGACTATAAGAGTACCTATCTTGATATTCGAGCAGGCAATAGTGAACCAAGATATTTAATTCCAGAATTGGAACCCATCTTACAGCCCACAGCAGGATGGATTATATATCAGGAGCAGGTCCTTGAAATTGTTAAGCAACTTGCTGGTTTTAGTATGGCCGATGCTGATCTTCTCCGGAGAGCTATCGGAAAGAAAGAAACCGAGACCCTTAAACAACAAGAAGAAGCATTTAAAAAAGGCTGGCAAGCCAACGGATATGAATTAGAAAAAGCAGATAAAATCTGGGAAGACATTGTTGCTTTCAGTGACTATGCATTCAACAAGTGTTTAGATGGAGACACTAAGCTTTATAGACCTACAATAAGTAAGGGTAGGCACTATACAATTTCAGAACTTTATAAGATAAAAAATGATCGTGGTTTTGCTCGCTCAATAGATGCAATTCCAATGAGAAATAAATTAATTTCTAAAGGTTATGGATACGCCTGGTCTTTAAATAAAGATAACAAATTAGTTAAAAATAAAATAGTTGATATCAGATACCAAGGTTTAAAAGAAACCTATCAGGTCACAACAGAATCTGGTTTAACTATAAATACAACTTTAAATCATAAGTTTCCAACTTCTAATGGGGAGAAGAAGCTAGAAGATATATCTATAGAAGAAGATCTCTTATATGTAAACGATGGCTCCAAATCAAAAGACACTATGTATAGGTTCAATCTTCCTGGAGACAATCTTCCTGAAAAAGGTCAACAAGGATTTCAAAAAAGAGATACCCCTTATACTCAATTAAAATATTATCAAAATAATTTAAAGAAAACTAGTTGCGAGCTTTGCAGTTCTCAAATGAATCTAGAGGTTCACCATGTTGATGGAGACCATGGAAATAACAAATTAGATAATCTTCAAACCCTCTGCTCTGGATGTCATAAAAAAGCTCATTATCAAATGGGTAGAACAAAAATGGGAGAAGCGGGCCTCTCTACAAGACTTGAAAAAATTGTTTCAATAGAATCTGTAGGAGAAAAAGAAGTTTACGATATTGAGATGGATGCCCCTAATCATACATTTACAGTTGATAATGGTATCGTTACCTCTAACTCTCATGCTGCAGCCTATGCTTACATTACATACCAAACTGCATGGTTAAAGACACACTATCCAAGAGAATTTATGTGTGCTGTAATGATCTCTGAGTCTGGAAACAGAGACGAGATGATCAAGTGCTTAGCAGAATGCCGTCGAATGGGAATCAATGTTCTACCTCCAGATATAAATGAAAGCAAGAGTTCTTTCTATGTAGATAGTCAAGAAAACATTCGTTTTGGGCTAAGCCCAATTAAAAACTTAGGAGAAACTCCTGTTGCAGTCATTATGGATGAAAGAAAATCTAAATCTTTTTCTAATTTCTCTGACTTTTGTCAACGTGTTGATCTTGGAGTCATCAATAGATTAAAAATTGAATCCTTGGTAAGGGCTGGATGCTTTGATTCCTTGCAAGAAAATCGTGCCAGCTTACTGAAAGCAATAGATGATGTTTGGGAATTCAGGAAGAACTCCAAGGCATATGAAAGAAAACTATTAACTTACACAAGAAAGGTAGAAGCATACCACCAGAGACTTGAAGATATTAAAAACAATATCAAATCAGATACTGGAAAAGCATTAAAGCCTTTCAAACTTCCAGTTGCTCCTGAAATACTAGGCTTCCCGGATATCGATTCTCTTTTAGAATTAAATGAAAAAGAATTGTATCAAGCGGAGTATGAGCTGCTAGGATTTTACATTACAAATCATCCACTTGGAAATTTTGATCCAAAAAATTATGCTAAGAACTTTTTCAGTATAGAAACTTTAAAAGAATTTGAAAATAAAATCAAAGTTAATCTTGGTGCGGTGATTACAAACATTAAAGAAATCACAACAAAATCTAAAAAATCAATGGCATTTTTTGTTTTAGAAGATTTAACAGGAACCATTGAGGCTGTTTGTTTTCCTAGAAACTATACAAAATGTAAAGAATTTCTACAAGAAGGTGTTCCCCTTGTACTTATTGGATCTACCGAGGTTACCAGTACAGAAAATGAAAAAATAACCAAATTTATCATTGAAAAAATTCAACCTTTAGAGTTAGAATCAATAAGTAATGTAAGTAAAAAAATTATTGAATGTCCCATTGATTATGTAGAACAGGTTATTAGTTTAGTAAAGGAATACGAAGGCTCAACAAATGAAGTATGTCTCAGTTTCATTACGAAAGATCAAACGAAATTTAATCCTTTATATTCTTTTGGAATTGATAATATAGAGAACTTTATAACCAAATTGGACTATATTAAGAATGAGCAATGAAAATAATTTTAACTTTAACTTAATCTCACTAGGAATCGGATTCGCTATTGGAGTTGGTGTGTTATATGTGATCGTACATGCGTGGCCTCTATTTCTTCTTGCAGGAGCAGGGTATGTTATTCAAAAAGGGATTCCAGATTATTCTAGTGAAAAAGAAAACACAAAGGACACTGGATGAAATACTGGACAAACGAAGAGATAGAAATCCTATCTCAATCACTAGAACTCAGCACAAAAGAAGCTTTCTTAGAATTTTCTAGTCATTTTGGATCTTCCCAAAGGACATACGATGCTGTTCAAAAGAAAATTAAAAAACTAAGAGATGCCTACTCTAATGAACCTGATGAGGATGATTTTGAAGAGAACATTGAAACTCTTTTAAATCCGGGAACACTGTTAATACAAACAGACCTGGCTCAAAAGAAAAAAGAAAACAGACAAAAAGCAAAACTGTGGCTTGAAGGTTTGGTTGACTTAGCTCAAACAGAGTACACAACCTTAACACATCGTATCGCCCCAGAAACAAAGGGAACTTCTCTATGTTTGGTTTTATCTGATTTACATTTTGGTAAACACACCAAATGGTTTAATATGGAAGAAGCAAAGAAGCGATTGCTTAGTATTCCAGATGTTTTATTGAATAAAACTGCAGACTTAACAGAACTAGATGAGGTTGTTGTCATCTTAGCAGGTGATCTTGTTGAGGGTGAGGATATTTATCCCACACAAAACAATCACATTGAATGCTCAGCCATTGAACAAACTCAAGTTTGTTCTGAATCTGTATGGGAAATGATTCTTAAGTTTCGAAGTTTATTCCCTGACGTTATGATTAGAATTGAAACGGTTCCAGGAAACCATGGAAGAGTAAGTAAGACTGCCAATGAGAAAACCAACTGGGATAATGTTGTCTATATGATTGTCAGCATGATAGCCAAAAAACATAATGATGATAAAATTATTATGAATTGCAACTTTGATACCTTTCGAACTTTCATAGTTAAAGATAAGGTTGGAATGGCTAATCATCATGGTGTAAAACATACAGGAACCTCAAATATGAGAGAGAAGGTTGCTGGCTGGATAACTGGAAAGCAGTTTGATTTTATGGTTCATGGTCATTGGCATGAGTGGCATGTAGGAAATTGGCTTGGACGTTTTGTAATGGGGAATGGATGCATGTGTGGTCCAGATGTTCTCGCAGAACAAATGGGCAAGGAGGACACTGCTAGGCAAGGTTATTTCTTTGTAACTCCCGATGAGCCTGTCTGGGGATTTAGCTTTGTAGAATGGCCTCATTCAGCTAATGAGACACTTAACCCAAGAAGAACGTAATATTGTTCAAAGAATAAAATCTAAATGGACAGAAATTTGTAATGGTTTACTGAGCTATACAGGTTCTATGCGCCCATTATTAATGCTTGAATTTCAAGGCTACTTAGACTATTTAAAGATAATAGAAAATCAAATAGCTTTTTGGGAAATAAAATCTTTAGAAATAAATCATAAGCTAAGCTCGTATGGTCTAAGTCAAAAACTAATAGAACTAAAAGCAACAAGCTTATTGGAAATTTATTTGCCTGGAAAAATAGGAGAAGTTTCTATATATTTATCTTACTTTAGCGATGAAGATATGAGTAATTCTTTTAAAAGATGGGAGGCAATTATTAATGACATTGAGGACAGCTTTGATGACAAAAAATAAAAATTCACCGATGTTTACATTGAAAATTATTGAAGTAAATGAACTAGAAGATGGTACTTCTGAAATGATTTTAGATATTCCTAGTGAATTTCAAGAATGGTTCAAAAAAGAACAAGGATTAAAGAGATGGTCTAATAAAAGATTTCAAGCTTGGCTTGAAGATGCAATTGAAAAAAACCTACTAGATCTCTGAGGATAAACAATGAATAATTGGCAACAAAATGTAGAGGATTTCCATAAAAAATTTGAACAAAAAATTGGGAATACTCCAGAGTTTTCAGATGAAAATACTATGAAATTAAGAATCGTATTAGTCGAAGAGGAATTCTTAGAACTAAAAGAAGCATATGAAGAGAAGGATTTTCCTTCTTTTATCGATGCAATTGCAGATTCAATTTATGTTCTTCTTGGAACAGCCGTAGCTACAGGAGTAGACCTCGAACCTATCTGGGAAGAGATCCAAAAAACTAACATGGCAAAAACTCCTGGGAACAACAGATTGGATGGAAAACTATTGAAACCTGAAGGGTGGTCTCCTCCAGATATTTCTAACTTACTAAAAGAACAGGGTTGGATTGATTAATTAATGACAATGTACACTGGTGTTCAAGTCATAGAGACAAAACAATCCATCATTGACCAACTGTATGAAGAAAAAGTCATTCCCTTATCATCTATAGGAAATGAAACTTATCCCGAAAATATATACTTAGTTTGTAAAGACACCTCTGGAGCAAGTGCTTCTGCCTTAGCTCGGGTAGAAAAAGGATATCTATGTCTTCTTGATTCAGATATATCCTGCGGAAGCCTGCGTCCTAGAAATAAAGAGCAACGAATGGCTATGGATGCCCTGGTAGATGACTCCGTAAAGGTAGTTGTTCTTACGGGCAGGGCAGGCACAGGAAAAACATTGCTTACTCTTGCTGCTGCAATAGAGAGAGTCGAAGTTGGCCAGTATAAAAGAATCATCCTAACTCGACCTATGAGTTGGGTAGGAAAACATGGCCTAGGGGCTCTCCCTGGAGACGTAGACGAAAAGTTTAGACCCTACCTACAAAACTACCTATGCAATTTAGAATTCATGTTAGGAGGAAATCCAGAAGCAATTGTTGATCTTGTTCATCAATACAGGATTGAATTTCTTCCTATACAATTGATTAGAGGAGCTTCTTGGCACGATGCTTTTATTATTGCTGATGAAGTTCAAACTCTGGACTACCATGAGATGGTAACCTTAGGGACAAGGGTTGCGGAAGGCAGTAAGCTTGTTATCATGGGCGACCTAGGCCAAAGAGATGAAAAAATTGAAATAGAAAAAACAGGAATTTATAAATTTGTAAATTCATCAGGTGCAAAACACAGCCCTATCGTTGCTTCACTTGAATTAATAAAAAGCGAGCGCAGTCCAGTGAGTCAACTATTTGCAGATGTTTTTGAGGTTTAATGGCTGGAGACTATGACATAGACTATGACTATGATAATTTTTCTTACATAGATCTTAGGTCTCTGTCCACTAGAGTTCTATCTGTAACTTCATCTACATTACCAAATGAAGATGCTGTTTATATTTATAGAACAACTGATGGAACCACAGCAAGAGTAAGAGGGGGCAAGTATGTTGAAGAAACCCCTGCTATAATTGATAGGTTCCAGCAAATAATTTTAGATTTAGAGGAATAATATGTCAGATCAAGCATTCGAATTAAAACAACTCAAAAGTTATCAGTTTAATTTAAACGAAAACTTTATGAAACAATACATAGGACAACAACCAAATTGGGGTCCTATTGGTTATGTTACATATAAAAGAACATACGCTAGGCCAGTCCTAGAAGAAAATAGATCAGAAGAGTGGTGGGAAACAGTAAAGCGAGTAGTACAGGGAACTTACACTATCCAACGTTATCATTGTAAGAAACTAGGTCTTCCTTGGAACGCTAATAAAGCACAAAAATCTGCTCAAGAAATGTTTAAGCTGATCTGGGATTTTAAATTCCTACCCCCAGGCAGGGGTCTATGGATGATGGGAACAGATTTCTTATGGAAAAAAGGAGGGGCTTGCTTAAATAACTGTTCATTTGTAAGCACAAAAGCTCTATCTACTGACTTTGCTGACCCCTTCTGCTTCCTAATGGATATGTCCATGCTTGGAGTAGGTGTGGGTGGTGATACCAAAGGAGCTGGGAAGGTTAAGATTCGTAAGCCCAAGCCAGGAAAAGAACTCTATACTGTATCAGACACCAGAGAGGGCTGGGTTGAGCTTGTAAGAGACGTTCTCAATAGCTACGTAGGTAAGGGTATGTTACCCTCAAATATCAGCTACAAGAACATCAGGCCCTATGGAGAACCCATCAAAGGATTCGGAGGAACATCCTCTGGCCCTGCTCCATTAGAAAGACTGGTTCAAGATCTCCAGGATATTTTAAATCCAATGATAGGCGAACAAGTCAATAGCACTGCTATTGTAGATATTTTTAATGCCATCGGTAGATGTGTTGTTAGTGGGAATGTAAGGCGTTCAGCAGAGATTATGTTTGGAGAGGCAACCGATCAAGAATTTCTTGAACTAAAAGACCCAGAAATCAATCAAGATATGCTTGATAAATGGCGTTGGACAAGTAACAATAGTGTATTCGTTGATGTTGGTTCAGATTATTCACATTTATCTGAGATTACAGCAAAGAATGGAGAGCCTGGGTACTTCTGGCTAAAGACAGCACGAGAGTATGGCAGGATGTGTGATCCTCCAGACTATAAAGACATGCTTGTTGAAGGAGCTAACCCTTGTTCCGAACAATCTTTGGAGTCCTATGAGTTATGCTGTTTAGTAGAAACTTTTCCTGCAAGACATGGATCATTTGACGAATATCAAAGAACTCTTAAGTTTGCCTACTTGTACGCGAAAACTGTTACACTCGTTAAAACGCACAATGAACGTACAAATGCTGTTATGTTACGGAATAGAAGAATCGGCACTAGCCAGTCTGGAGTTGCCCAATCATTTACTAGACACGGTATACGAGAGCATTTTAGATGGTGTGATGAAGGATACAAATATATCCGAAATCTGGATAGGATTTATAGTCGATGGTTGTGTGTTCCTGAGTCGATTAAAGTCACCTCAGTCAAGCCCTCTGGAACTGTATCACTTCTCCCCGGGTCTACTCACGGAATTCATTTCCCATATTCAGAATATTACTGGAGAACAATCCGCTTTGACAAGGGGTCTCCTATCACTCAGGCGCTTCGAGATGCTGGATATAGAATAGAACAGGGAGAAACAGAGACTACAGCAATTGTGTACTTCCCTGTGAAAGAAGAGAACTTTTCTAGATCTGTACAGAACTTAACTATTTGGGAACAAGTAGAAATCGCTGCACAAATGCAACACTACTGGGCAGACAACCAGGTATCTGTTACTATTAATTTTAAGCCTGAAGAAGCTAAAGACATTAAAAAGGTATTAGAGCTTTATGATCACAAGTTAAAGTCAATTAGTTTTCTTCCGTTTATTGAACATGGATATAAACATGCCCCTATTCAACCAATTACTAGAAAAGAATACGAACAGGCTGTTAAGAAAATTAAACCAGTCTTCTTACGGCAAGAAGGCGATACAAACACTGAAGCGGGTGGCAAATACTGCGACTCAGATCAGTGTACAATCTGACTGTATATTTTGCTTTCCAGATAGAGAAATCATCTGGCAAGACAAATATTTCTTTGCCATTTATGATAAATACCCTGTAAGCAAAGGCCATGTGTTACTTATTCCCAAAGAGCACATGGCTTCTTTGTTTGACTTACCTTTAAGAACGTTCATTTCCTCATTTCTTGCATTCCATTCTATAAAAACTATACTGGACAAACTTCACGAACCTGATGGGTATAATATAGGAATGAACTTGGGCAAGGCTGCTGGACAGACTATAGACCATCTTCATATACATATCATTCCACGATATGAAAGAGATGTAGAAGATCCTACAGGAGGAGTCAGATTTGTGATTCCTCATAAAGGAAACTATAAGAAACCAGGCTTTATCCCCAAGGGAAAAACTAAAAAGCCAAAGGTTAAGGAGTCAAAATGAATAAACTATTAACAGCTTGTTTGTTATCATTTTGCATTTCTACGACTGCATTTGCAGGAGAAGAAGTACAGAGTAGTACAAACTGGTTATCACAGAATGATATTCCTGAGGTATCCAAAGTTGTTGCTGAAGGAACTCAGCCATTACCGGTGGTAAATGAACCACTAGGGATGGAACTTCCAGAAGGCAATGACATGCAAGAAGCTATAAATCTAGGCATGCAAATGCTAGAAGCAGTTCAGGCAGGGAAGATGCAATTAGTCCTAGGCTTATTGCTAATGATTTTGATCTGGACAATGAGGACATTTTGGTCTTCGTTTCCTCCAGATACAGTTCCTTGGCTAACAGCAGGAATTGCAATCATTGGATCTGCTGCTGTAGGGATGATCTCAGGTTGGCCCTGGGAAAAAATACTTACAGATGCATTAACAATATCAACCTCCGCAGGGGGCTTATGGAGTTTAATTGGAAAACATATTTCCAATTTAACAAAAAAATAAATTAAGACTCAAGGTGTAAAGTGAGCAAGGTAACTCAAAAATGTCCCATTTGTAATGGCAAATTTATTGTTCTTATGGTAAATGAGGTTGCTCAAATAGCATGGCCAGAGTGTTGGAAGTGTGGGTTCTCAGGACACTGCCCAGAAGACACAGAGAGTATGCATATTGATTTAAAGTTGAATTCTCATATGGAAGATACTCAACTAATCAAAGAAGCTGTAGAAACATGGGATGAGTACCTTGCTCTCCTTGAAGAACAAAACACACCTAGAAAGGTTAACTAATGTCTAATAATGTAATTGAAATCAATAAAGAAAAAGAATCCATGGATGCTATCGTAGATTCATTTGATAATGAGGATGCCCAGTCTCCAGAAGAACTAACAGATGAACTCTCTGTAGAGATGATCAGGAGAGGAATCAAAGGCGGACTTGGCATGCTAGAGAAAGCCATGGAAGGTTGGGGAGAGAGAGATAAGAACTGGCAGGCCGATGGGAACTCAGAGATTACTGAAATGATGAATTCAGTTCAAAAAGTCTTAGAGAACATGGATAAATTCATGGAAATGATTCAGCATGACACTGTTGGTGTCATCAAAAGCATGGAATCATCCATTGCAGGTCAATGGACCACGCAGGCACATCTTCAAACTTTAATTGAAACATTGAAATCAAATGCCGTAGTTACAGATGAAGAGCTTGAGCATACCTGGAATAAATTAATTCCTTCTTTAATGAAAGATATGCAATCTCAATCTTGAACAACCAATTCAATATACTGACCTAATACATACCTGATCTCAGTAACATTACTTTGAGAACGCATTATATTTGATAATGTTAATGCTATTTCTTCAGATGATTTCAGGTGTAAATTTTTTATCCCTGGAACAGCTACTTTGATAGTAGTTTGTTCCGGTGGATAAGAGGTGTCATCCTTAACTAGATCTTGTTGAGTTTTATTTAATTTATAATCCATCTGCACGAGTTTCCTTTAATTTATATAATATACTATTCAAATGCTTCTTAATCATTCTTGAATCTTTTTGAACAATTTTTGCTATCTCCTTCAGGTTCTTATCTTCATTAAATTTTAAAAATATAAGATACCGTTCATATGGAGAGAGATTCGCTAGTAAATTATAGTTAACACCCTTAATTAAAAAATTCAAATCTAATTTAAATTCATAGATTGGATCTTCTTCTGGGAAGCTATAAGCATATTCTTTTAAAATATTTAATTCGTATTTTAACCAATCCCTAATACCCCAGATAGATCTATAGGTGAGGTAGCCTTTTATACTAGAGGTTGGTTTGATTTTTTTTGAATAGTATTGTTTATCATAACCTAACCACAGTAAAGCAAGTTGCTGCTCTATCTCTTCTTTAGTTAGGTCTAAGTTTCGTTTTTTATTTTGAAATAATTCTTTGAGATTACCATGGAGGGCTAATAGAGATTTATTCTTAGGATATAATTCTTGATCCCAGTAAGTATCATATGTCATATCTACCAAATCATTGAATAGATCTTTAAAATTTTCTAAAACATTCATCTCCTCTATGGGGAATAACTACTCCCAGTTGGGTATAGTATCTTTATATTTTTTATCAAGCTCATTGTAGTATGCCATGATAGGCACACCTATATTTATAAAGAATTGATCCGCCTGAGTTCCGCGCCGACCAACAACTGCCCGTAGTTTCTTAAATTCCTTAGGATAAAATTTCTTAAATCTGCGTACAGCAGTCTTACCTTTTGGATCAAGTTGTCCTTTAACTTCAAGCCATAAGGTTCCAACCTTGAAGTCAGGTAAGTAAGAAACAGTTCCGTGCTTAATGCCATCAAAAAAGAAAACCTCGGGTTCATATTCCCATCTCCTATCTTTGTAATTTAACCAACGAGCAACGTTTGCTTCCCATCTGGAGCGCATAAACTGCCCATCTAAGTCTTTTCTCTTACCAATGTAAGATTTTTTATTTCTTTTAACCGTAGTAATTTTACCATCTATCTCATTTAACTTTCTAGTGATAGCATTTCTGGACTTAGCCAGTGCTATTGTCAATTGATTGATAGACATATCATCTCTGTGCTTCTTTAGATAGTCTGTTTCAACTGGACTCCACTTTACTTTACCTCTAAACATTACTACTCCTGTGAGAGATAAAGCTGAAAGGCTTTGTTAGACTTTGGACCAAACAGTCCATCGACTTTACCAGTATAAAGACCATTAGCTCCGAGTACAATTTGCATAAATCTAGCAACGTTTCTCCTAACCTTATCTAGGTCCACCTTTTTTCCTGGGCATG
Organism: Candidatus Pacearchaeota archaeon; assembly: GCA_002688415.1. Classification (GTDB taxonomy): domain Archaea; phylum Nanobdellota; class Nanobdellia; order Pacearchaeales; family GW2011-AR1; genus JAGVXH01. The sequence continues at coordinate 14,644 of NZCX01000010.1, read as the reverse complement.
TTTTTCTAAGGCGTTTACTCCCTTTAAACATGGTCCAACCAGTACCTTTTAACTCTCTATGCCCCACGACCTTATCAGGTGTTAACCCTAAGTTCAAACAAATTTGTCCACAACGGACCTCTAATGTATGTAGGAGGGCTCGTTTGGGAGCATAGACATCCTCACCCTTCTTGTTGCTACAACGATAGCACAACGCAATTCCTAGAGAGCTGGGATTCCACATCCCAACATGCCAGGATACTTCTGTATAATCTAAAGTCTGAAAGATATCCCCTTCTACACCAATCATCTCGTGGTAGGTAATAGCAGGACAACCACTATCGGAAATGTGGTTTGGTTTGATATCGTATTCGGCTATACGAAGCGGCGTAGTCTTCCAATCAGTTGTGTGAACAACAATTCTTTTAATTTTAGAAATTTTTCTATTTTTATATTTTTTATCTGGATGTCTTGGTAACTCTTCTATCAAATTAATTGGTGCTTTTATCTTAATTAGTCCTAAAGCTTCTTGATATTTATTCATTTTGTTCTTTGATACTTTTGAGGTAAAGGTATCTTTCTCTCCTGTATTTTTTCTCTCTCTCTTTAAGCTTTTTATAATGCTCTGAATTATTTCTATTAGTTTTTGCCACCTCATATCGACTTTTATTATACACTCTTATCTTCTCTTTGATACTTAATTCCTGGGCTCCTTCTTCCGCTCCTGGACCAGGACCAATACATTTAATCTTGGCTTTAATTAATTCCATACAAAGTTTATCTTTGTAACTTATTCTAATCAGGTGGATTCCTTGAGAAGCGCATAAATCATCCTTCTTGTCATCGAGGATTTTACCACGCAAAAATGCATCTTTATTTTTATGAAAAAATGAATTTTCTTCTGAGTGTTGGACTCCGTCGTATTCAAAACCTAAATTTAGATTTGGAATATAGAGATCGAGATGTAGTTTATCTCCAACGGGATGCTGTTTTTGTATGTGTAAGGTGGGGTATGCTTCCCGCAACAGCGCAAAGAGTCTCTCTTCTCCTTCGGATTTGATCTTCTTTACGCTGCCTTGCAGGTTCAATTGACAACAAATATTGCGTACACTACTAACTGGTCGGGACAAAACCTCCGACAGTTGTAAATAAGTGTAGGTGTTTTGTCTTTCTAATAATTTTATTAGTATCTTTTTTTCTTTTTCTGTCCATCTCTTTGCCATTTAATCCTCAGTAAAATTTATAATATTCGGGGTCTTCAAATATTGCTTTGAAAACATCTTTATCTAATTTGAAATCAATAGAATCCCAATCTGACTGCTGATGTTCTTCTATTCCTTCTTCTAGATGCTTTAAAACAATTAATGTTAGCTCTCTTTTTCTTAATAAATCTGGAGATTCTAAATCATTTGTCTCATGAACAACTTCTTCAAAACGATTTTTCCATTGGTTATCTACCATAGCTTTATTCCTTGTTCGAACGCTTCATGTCCCCTTTCTCTCATATCTAATAAGCCTTTTTCCATTGCCCATTGAGCGAGATCGTTTGCAAGGTTATCGTCTTCAATAAATTTTAAATTTGCAAAGACATCATTTTTGAAATCAACTGTATTTAACACGACCTCTTCAATGTATGCCTTTCCTTTAGTATCTCCTATTGTTCCAAGCATTACTACGAATTCTCTTAATCCGTATTCAATGGTTGCCAGATGCATTAAGTGCTTGTTTCCAGGCATAGGAAAGATATTTTTATTTTTAATGTTGAAGCGCATATTTTATTCTTCAGTTTTCGATCTCATGTCTCCTTCTCCATCCAAAGTATCCAGCAATTGGTCATAAGCATCTCCTCCTATATCCCTTGTTGAATGTAAAATCCGTGGTTCTAATAATTCTTCACAACGTATACATTTTAACATCACATAGGTCATCTCGCCAGCTACTGCAGGCACTTCTTGTCCTAAAATTACGTTATGATCTGACACATAACGTCCCACCTTAAATTGGTCAAACCATTGTGAGTTACACTTTGGACAAGCTACACAATCAGTTCTCTTTTTTTCTTCTGCCTTTAAAGCAGCACTATTCACTCTTTCAAAATCACTATAAGTTTGCATTAAACTTCCTCTTCTTTCTTATCGCATTTGCAATTGCAATTGTTACATTTTTTAAACGGGGGCTTGGTATCTTTAAAATCCCATCCAGTTCCTTCGCAAACCTTGCATTTCATCTCAGGCTCTGTGCCTGAGTCTTCCAAGGTTCCGATTAATTTCCCATTCTTGTCTTTGATTTTCAACATGAGATCTCCTTAAGGGTTACACTTTTCATAGAATTTACATTCAATACATTCATTTGTTATTGAAGGATAGTATAATTTTCTTTTTATAATTCTACATATGTTATTTATATACCTACCTGTTTTAATTAAAGAATTTTTATCATATTTAATTATATTAATATCTAATTTTCCTCTTTTTCCTATTGATAAGCATTGCATGGTTACCTCTGTGCAATTTAGATGCTCACTAACCAACCAAGCCAATGCCCTCGTCTCAATATCATTGAAATGTTCTTTCTTTGTACCATATGCATTCGTATTTATTTGTGTACAGACAATTGGATTTCTTAAGTTAATGACTAGGGCCCTTCCTTCCACAAATATCCCTGCAGTTTCTACCCCTAATGGAACATTTGTAAAAGCCTCTGTAGACCATTGTAAATAAATTTGATCATACCAAGCTCCCATTGCTAGTAAGATATATTCTGAGCTTTTCTTTGCTATACTATACTGTTCAGAACAATAAATATTACAATTCTTAAAGACTTCCTTGTCTACCCAGCTAACAATTTTTCTCCAGTCTGCACGATAGGAGGTCTCCATGATTTGAAGAATCCCTTTTGATATTACAGACCCAATTATTCTTTCTTGTTCTGTTATCTCAGGCTCTTTGTTTCCCTTAAGACTCAAACAGAATGCCATCGGACATTTTGAGAAAGTTTTTAATTGTTTAAGGTTGATTTTCACTTTCAACTTTTACCTTAATGAAATTGATTCTCTTTTCTGTGACTAACTGCTGTAGTGCTTTCTGATCTTTAGATAACCTAGCAGACTTTCCTGTCTTAACATCAATAAAATCTATATAGCCTTGCTCGTTTTCTTTATCAAACTTGATTCCAATAAAGTCTACAATATTTCCTAGTGGAATGATTCTGTCATATGTTGCTTTTATTTCTACATACCCTATAAGCTCACCAAGTGCTCCCTTTTTAACGTTGGAAGAGGAGGTTATACTTTTTAAAACTTTTTCCGGAACTTGAGATACAATCTTTTCAAGCTCACGCATGTTATAATTAATAACGCTATTGGCTTGTGTATTAACTTCATCCTTAAATTTTTCCTTTAAAGAATCTTCTATTCTTTGTTTGTATTTGTTCATTATAAATACCAAAGTACACGAAAATAAACTAGACAACAAAACCCATTCTAATATTGTCATAGTGTTGCTCCAAGTAACATACCAACCCCCCATTGTTTATCAGCTAAGCCATAGTGACCAAAAGGACCAAGCCATAAATTTGTAAATATTGGCAGGTTGTTCCCTAGATTATACAATACAGGGGTTAATCCTACTGATATTTCTTGACCTACATCAAGAGATATTCTTGCAAATCTCCAAGCAAGGTCTTTACTTGATAGTCCATAGCTTATTGGACTAAACCCTACAGATGCCAAGCCTTCCCAGTTTAAAGAATCAATAGAACTATCTCCTCTAAGACCTAGACCTACACCCATGTCCATATGTGGATCCCACCAAAGAAACTTTGGGGTTCGTTGATCATCAATGACCATTGCAAAGCTCTCAACCTCAAATTTTCCTACAGTTATTCCTTTATCATCCAGCTCATACAATCTAATGTAGTTATTGACTGCTCCACTTGGAGTAATTGCTTCCACTATCTCAGCTCTTAACTTTAATGTTAAATTATAAGAGATATCCACGGGGAGAGTCCCGGAAGAAGTAAGTCTTGAGCCAATTGAACAACCAATAAGAAGACGATGGTCTTTATATCCAGCTGTAAAAGGATTGAGTACGCCCAGTTCTTTATTTGTTGCAACATATAATTGTCCTTCTAGCAAATCTAATTCTTTGCAGTCATTTATATTGATTGAATTACTAATCTCTATACTTGTCTCTGTACTGCGTGAAATTTCAACCTCATATCTTGCTTTAAGTTCTCCATATCTAGTTAAAAGGGAATTCCTTTTCTTAATTTCTTTTTTGAGATCTTTTTCTAAGTATTTGATATGTTTTGAAGCATCTCCAAATTTAGTTTCAGCTCTTCCTATCTCTAGGTTTGCTTCCATTAGTTTTTTATTTAATTCAGAAGTTACTTCTTGAGTTTGCATTTCATTAAGTTTCATTTTTACAATAAAACCACCACATAAAAGTAAACTTATAGTTAAGAATCCTATTATTAAATAGTCTTTCATTTTGACTCTCCTATGGTGGCTTTTGTTTTACTTGTGCTCACCCATCCCCATCTCTACAACCCATCCAGGGACATTCCTTTTTGTATAAGCAAGTATATCTGCTTTTTCTGTTAAATAATAATCTCTGTACGCTTTAACAGGGTCGTTGCATTTAAAATGAGCAGGAACACATTGTACCGGAGGGGTCATTCCAACTGGTTCCCTAACTTTTGCTCGATGATTTTTATCTCCTAAATTTTTAGGATAAGAATCTAAAATAATATGCTCAGAAGCATGCTTAGAACCTCCGCTCTTACCATATCTATAAGAATATTCCCTACATAGCTCTAAACCTAATTCTCTAAGCCACATAAAGTTTCCATCCGCTGTCTGTGCCCACTTTACGCATGGGTGATTCTTGTTTGAAGAGGTATAGCCATATGGAATTCCACTCTCTCTCATTACTGTACATAATATCTTAGCAATATCTGGGATTTGTTTCAGTACATGCTTATCACAATGATACTGTGCACATAGCTCTGGATCCTTATCTAAAATAAATATATTCATTATTGATAATCCGTTTTTCCTTGTTGTAAATATACATTAACACATGTTTCAAAATATTGGTTAGCCCTATCTAAATTTTCATAACAATGTAAAAGCTCTGCAGAAATATCGTCCATAACCCTGGGAGAGATACATTGCTTTTCAGCATTTATTATTGATGGTAAGTAGTGTTTACATCCCCACGCTAGAGCTATGGCTAATAATAATGCTACTATCATCATTTTAATATTAACTTGTTTCATCCAAATAAACTATTCCTTTCTCCTGGTCGTTCATACTTTGTTCCTGTATTCTCCTCAGCTTCCGCTTCTTTAGCAAGAATAATACTCTCGTCTATATTTTTAAAGTCAGAATAATCTGGATAAAATTCAAACCATAGCTTGCTTTTGAATCCACTTACCTTGTTCTTCCCAATGCTTAATTCTATAATTGGCATACGAACTGGAGCGCCATCGACTAGAGCTGTATGAAATTTTGATGCATCATCACCCTTCTCGTGCACCTCATTGTGCAGGTGGGCGATAATGTTTGCATCGTACTCTATTTGTTTTGTCTCTGAGATATCATCGTTAGTGGCCTTGCGTCCACCCTGTGTCTTCCTATATTCAATAGTGGTAATCACTGCAATGTGATGTTTGGTTGCCAAGTTCTTCATCATGTTGCTTACCTTTTTGAATCGAACTCGCTCATCTCCACCACCACCGAAGTCATGAAGTTTATGAAAGTTATCTAATATGTATACAATATTCCTATTAGGATACTTATTTCTGAAATGTCTAATTTGAGCATCTGCATACGATAAGCTATTTCCATTATTCGCATCTCTTAAAATTATCCTCCCGTCATCTATGAGTGATTCAAATATATTGTATCCCATATCCCTCTTTTCTAACAGCTCATCCCCATGTCCAGTTCGTAAATAATAATTTGGATCCATTACTTGGTTTAAAGTTAGGTCTCTACTCCCCTCTGCAATTGATACAAATTTAGGAATTAGTTGTTCAGCCGTGTCATCAATACTGTGATAGATCACTAAGGCATCATTTTCTTTCTTATGTCTCGCAATTTCATATGCCATTTTACATAGAAAACTAGTCTTGCCTGCGTTAGGATTACCTCCCAAGCAAAACCATACATCTTTTTTCCAATCTCCTGCTAGGGCATTTTCTAATCGCTTTAGATCTTGACCCAATACAAAGCCACTAAAGCTTCCATCCTTAGTTTCTTCGTATTCTCTTCTGCTTCTGACAAGTGAAAGACAGGATTGTTCGGAGAAATTATCTTCATCATATTTGTTTGCCAAGTTATATAAATCATTTAATGCGTCCTGTAGTACAAATTCTATTTGAGAGGGATCTCTCTGTATGAGGTTGACCATTTTGTCTGTAATATTCTGTCGTTCTCTGGCTTTTTCTGCAGCTCTAATATTCTGCAAACGCTCTAGTTCTGACTGAATAGCTTTGATGCTAATGCCTGTAGCTTTAGCTAACACTTCACACATTTTTTCTTGTGCAATATATGAGGTCTCATTTACAATGAGAGGAATCATATTCTTACAGATAACTTCTTCGTCTTCATCTTCTGCAAATCTAGAAAGTCTCCACTCGAAAGCTGTCCACTTTCTGAGCTTCTTAAACTCTTCAACACCTTCTTCTCTAATGAATTCATCAGGATCTTTTCCGTTAGGAATCATGATAATATGAACTCTAAGATCCTTGTGGCCTGCTAGAGTTGTATCCAGAATAGATTCGATGCGATTCTGACCAGCCTCATCTCCATCTAAACAGAGAATAATATCATAGAGGTTGTATTGTTTTAATAGGAACAACTGATCGAGACTGAAGGCGGTACCACCAAGGCCTACTGTGTTTTTAACTCCATGTTGAGCTGCAGTAATTACATCGGAATAACCTTCGAATATATATACAGATTGTTTGCCTTTCTTACGTTTCTTAAGTAAGCAATCCAATCCATATAGTCGAGTACTCTTCCTATAGATATTACACTTAACACCAGTGTGTTTTTGGTTTATATATTTGGCCCCATTAGACCTGTCTTCTTTGTACTCTAGATTCCTAGAAGCAAAGCCAACCGCTCTGCCTCCTGGATCTTTGATGGTAAAGACAAGTCTATCTGGTCCAAAAATCTCTTTCCTACCTAGGTCTACGTCATCTTGAAACCTTGCTGTAAAACCAAGGTCCTTCATATGCTCTCTGAAATCCCTATAGCTTCCTATACTACCAACACCATACTCTTTGCAGATATCTTCTGACCAATCACGTTCCCTGATGGCTTGATCAAATAAATCTGGCTTGTTCCCCATGGTTAAGTAGTCACAAGCATTTTGATACGCTCTATAGGTATCTAGTTCATAGATTTCTTCCTCTGTGAGGGGCTTCTGTTTTAATTCTAAGCCAAATTTCTCAGCAAGATATGCTAGGTTCTCAGTTATGAACCCAACACCCACTAGGGGCTTGTTCTCAAGGTAATGAGCAGCATGAAATATATTTCCTGAAGCTCCGCAAGAGAAGCAATGGAACACATCTTCACCTGGAACTACTCCAGCCGAAGGGTTTTTATCATCATGAGCAGGGTTGATACAGCAAAATAATTTTGTAGGATCTATTTCCTGCTCTTCTAGATATTCCGGTAGATGTGGAAGGATTTTTTCAATCACTTCCTCGTAATTTTCAATTTTCATTAGATACTCCCCTAGTTAAGACCAACAGACATTTTTAAAAGCACAGTAACTACAGTTCCAATCACCAATCTGCTCATGTGGACCAAGCTTTCCGCTCTTCCACTTGGCATATTTGGTTTTAGCTACTTTTCCTTTTGAATAATAATCTTCTATCTTTTCTCTTGAATAATAAAGTTCATAATCATTCGGAGGAACAATGTCGTTATCCAAATAAGATTGTAATTCTTTATATCTTGCATAGATATCATTGACTGTAAATGAACGAATGATTTCCCCTTCAACCTTAGGATAGATAATATCCTCTTCTTGATGAAGTTCAACCTTGAAGGTCCGTCTTTTTACTGAGTCTCTAGCGAAATATACTATTCTAAAATAGGGTAGTTTATCTTTAAAGAAGTTTAAATAGATAAGTGTTTGTAATAAATGAGGCATTTTTGGAAATGCCTTAGTACTTCTATTCCCAAAGAGTTCTTTCTCTGCAAAGTATCCATAGAAAGACTTTACCTCTGCACCATATACAGTGCCATCTGGTTCTATCAGCAGGGCGTCTAACTCTCCTGAGATACCAGCTTCGGCATCAACAAACTTTACATTGTTGTCTACCCAGATTCCCATCTCTTTCCAGAGATCAATTAGAATCTTTTCGACACCAATACCTTGCTTGAAGATATATTCAGATCTAGCAGAGTTAGGAATACGTTCAAACTCATGACTACTACATCTAAAATATGCGGCACGCATACATCCACCATGAACAACTTTATCTCCATGTTCATCGTAGGTGGTTACTGAGGCTTCTGAGGGGTAAAAGTTTTTAGCTCGGGGAGCTTTAAATTTAGGGCGGGTCATATGTTCGTCAACGTGTGCGAACAGGTTATAATTATCGTAGGCCATGCAATTCCTTTCTTTGTTGCTGGCAGGTTCCATAAACAGAATAATTTATTTTCATATGGAAGGCAAGAACTAATCGATCTTTTCTACCCTTACCTTCACGCTTACATCTATATCTTTTACGATATCTTTCAAGGCTTCTTCTATATCATATGTGATCTGAGCTGCGGTTTCACTATTTTTTACAGACCCAGTAACATGCACTACTACCTGAGTTTTAAAATTTAAGTCATTGATTTTCTCATGAGTTTTCAACTGTGTCACATCCTTTGTATGTCTGATGTGTGTCCTTGATAGTATACCAAGGAGCTTCATTACAACAATAAAAGAAAAAAATATGATCATGCCTAGCAATCCGAATGCCATCTCTAGGATATCCATGATCCAATTCCTTCATTGTAATTCCTTTATATCTTGAACCAATCACTCCCGTTACAGTACATTGTTAGACTTCCATAATCTTCTTGTATCTGTACTTCAAACTTATTATTGATTGAGCTTGGAGCTTTGGCTCTTATTTTTATTGGGTATTGGCTGGCCTGTCCTTGTTCATCTTTTATTATAAGAATCCGACCTTTTATATTCTCTGAGTTAGGTATCATAATCTCTACGTTATTATGTTTTACCTTTTCTATACCTATGATACAGTCTTTTTCTTCTATTGTATATAGGCTGTCATCTATTCCTTTGTATTGCAAGCCTAAGCTACCTCCTACATGAAGTAGACAGTTTGTGGGCTGTCTCCCTATACCTATATTACCTTTTTCAGAGATTACAAATCTATCTTTGTGGTGTATGTGTATTTTGAAGCCAGCGCACTCATCTATATGGATATAGGCCTTGCAGTCGTCACTATCGTAACCAACTTTAAAGCCATCATCTGGGTAACTACCTGTAATTTTGTTAGAGAAATTGATACTAGGGGAAAGATCTCTATCAGATGAGATCTCTGTAGTATTTATTTTAAGTCTATGGGCGACGAATGGTTTTTTTGCCATATCGTCTTCTCGCTTTTATGGGTCTGGGGGAGCGTGCTATCTCTTTTAGAAATCCCACCATGAGAAGCACAACTCCCCCTAATAATACCACTGTAGCATGAAAGATAGTTAGTGGTAGACCCTCAATCATCTTATGAATCCCCTTGAATTAAAGTTGCGGTTCCATCAGGAGCTATATAGTAAAGTCCCGATGTTTGTCCTTCTCCACTTCTATCCCAATGAACCATTTGTCCTGTAGAGGCAATTGCGCTTGGGGTATTAGTTACAGTTGCTAACTCTACCGCTGTAGGGGTAGTCAGTGTTGCATTTGCTGTTAATGCGGTTACTGAACCTGAAGAGTTTTTAACGAACATGCCACTAGAGGTAGCATAAACGCTTGAAGAATTTGCTACAGTATCAGGCTCGCTGCCCTCTGCAAACTGCAAGCTTCCTACTGCACTGCCGTTATCCTGTATTGTTCCTTGCTTAACACCCTCTACGATGTCCCAAGCAGACCCATTCCATCGGTAGGTCACCTTGCTTGTTGAAAATTGTTCACCTACTGCTGGTGATGTTGGAAAATTTGCCATTTCTATTGTCCTCCTAGTTAGCTAATTTTTGTTTTGACACCACTTGGGTCTCTGTAATATAATCCACCAAGGCCTGCGTCAAAAGACTCAGTAGATGGTGTAAAGTTTTCGGTATATCTGGCTGTCTTGCTAAATCTGTAGTTCTGCATATTGCAGTGAGCATAGTAGCCAGATCCAGACCAACTGTATCCCACGTATGGGCCCTTGTTCGCTGGAAAGTTTTGTATATTCGGAGCGCTTGTTGCATTACCTGCCCAATAAGTTAAAGTCTGATTTACTCCATTTATATATACCTTCCATGTCCCCGATACTCTTGTAATAACATAGTGGTACCAAGTCTCATCTGAATAGGAAGAATCAGGAGTAGACATTCCAATTTGAGTGGTTCCAGACTCTTTATAGAAGAATAAAAATTTTCCTCCTTGAGTGTATGCTTGAAATCTATTGCCTGTTGTTCCATCATACATATAAAGTATAGGATTGACTCCATCAGAATTTCCTGATTTTCCTCTAATCCAAGTCTCTAAAGTAAAATCAGAAGTTCCAATATGAAAATCTTCATGATCATCAAGCTTAAAGTAATCTGTGTTTCCTTGTGAGAAGTTTAGACTACTATCTCCAAAATGCTTAACACTTGTGTCTACACTAATCTGCTCTGCGGTAGCGATTGTCTTGCCCATTCCACAAGTTAATGAGTCTCCGACAAACAGTAATTTGGTGTGGCTATCTTGTCCTGCTTTTACATAAAGATTTGGTTTATAGATTGTAGTCGTAAATGCTGCAGTTGGAGGTGTAAAATTTCCTGTATATCTTGCAGTATCTGAAAATCTAAATTCATCAAAGTAAACATTTGGACCTTGATTCCCTCCTCCATAATGACTTCCAATCCATAAAGGATCAGAACCGATTATTGTTGTTAAGTTGTGTGCAGAAGCTACACTTCCACGAGCAACCCCATCGATATAGATTGTCATCGTTCCTGATGATCTGACATATGCAATGTGATGCCATTCATTATCCGTAACAGTTTGTCCAGAAGTAGTTAATGTATTAACCCATGATGAACCATTAAAGTATCCATAAAGTAGATTACCTCCAGAAGCAACGTATGAGGCAATAAAGTCTCCACCTGTTGCAGCTCCGAATACAAATACATAGTCTTCACCGCCATCACTTGGCTGCTTATACCATGTTTCTACTGTGAAATCTCCAGTTCCTATTTGGAATACAGAAGATCCTTCGACTCTTAACGCCTCTCCACCTCCATCAAAATATGCTGAAGAAGAACCAAACTTCTTATCGCTAGTTACTGTTTTCACATCAGTTGTGCTTCCGCTTTCAATTCTTGCTTCTACAGTGTGTCCATGACTTGATGAATCTGTAAAAACCTGACCATTGTTGCTTCCTTCAAAATGCAATAGCAGCAAAGTGTTTGTATCCTGACTGTATGCACCAGGAGCGTCACCTTCTGTTAGTCTACCAGGAACATAAGCATTGCTACCGCTATCCATTTTGGTAAGTGTTCCATCAGAAGATTTCATTACAAGACCATTCTTATTTACAAAGAGTGCTCTTTCTCCGCTTCCAAGAGCTGGACTACCCCAACCTTTAACATCAATTAAATCATGTTCTGCTGATTGAGGAGTAAAATTTGCTGTATAGCGAGCACTTGTTGAGATACGTAATTCGTCAAGATAACCTTTGTATTGCCAATTGCTATTGTCACTCCAGACATATTTACCAATTATTAATTCACCAGTATTTCCAATCGAATGGTTGGTGCTATTTCCATAGCTACCATCATCTGACTTGCTTATTCCATCAATATATACTTTGAAAGCACCACTTTCTCTTACTAGCGCATAGTGGTGCCAAACGTTATCTGTAGCATTACTCCCTAGGTTCGCATTAGATACTTCATGACCAAAAGCCGAACCATTCACATAATAGTAAAAAACAAATCCTCTTTGAGAGGAGATTTCTATAAACCAATCAGGCATATTTCCGCCACCATTGGTTGAGGAAATTACTGCATCATATCCTCCTCCCAAAGCATTATTCGGATTATTCTCTGATTTTTTAGCCCAGAATTCTATCGTAAAATCACTTGTTCCTGAAATTGGACTTGACCCACAAGTGATATAGTCTCCATTTCCATCAAACTCCATAGCTCCAGTACCAAACTTAGTATTTTCACTAGAACCTGAAGAGGCAATCAATGCATCTCCATTAAGTGTTAAAGTGTGAGTTCCTTTTTTGTCTATAGGTGTAGTTGTGTCATCTAGTACGAATGAAGAAGTATATCTTGCATTACTGGAAATACGGAAGTCATCAAGGTATCCATTAAGTGGACTTGCTGAATAACTACCTGTCCCCCAGACTCCTAAGACTACAGGGGCTCCAAAGTTTGCAAAAGCAGTGGTGTCTGTAACTGTGCTACCTACCTGCGTGCCATCGACAAATAACTTGAAATCATTTCCGCTTCTTGTGACTGCGACATGATACCATTGTCCTGTAGATGGGGTCCATGCTCCTTCTACCAGGATTGTTGGGCTTCCCCAGCTTCCTTCTGCATGTTTAAATGTTAAACCATTTCCTGACTGCAGATAACCAAAGCCCCATGCGTTATTATCGTTTACAGCTTGACATCCAAACCAAGAATCTTGAATTGCATTAAAGCGTACCCAAGTTTCAATTGTGAAATCACCTGTTAATTGGAAGTCATCTGAATCAGGAATAGAGACATAATCTCCATTGCCATCAAATGATAAAGAATGAGTTCCAAATTTCTTTTGTGCTGTGCTAGCAGCTGCATTCCCAGATGCGGTTAGGCTATGAGAATTAGAACTTTGATCTAATAAGTAAGTTCCTGCATCAACATAGAAATCGCTAGTATATCTAGCTGTATCCGAGATTCTAAAATCATCAACATAACCATTAATTAAACCTGTAGCCGCAGTCCACGGAGTTCCTCCAATATTGAAGTTGTGCCCTGCAAAACTAGGATTATACGCATCTGTAGTAGACATTCTTTCTGTGCCGTCTACCCAGATTTTACTTGTTCCGCTAGCTCTAGTTAAAGCACAGTGATGCCATTCGTTGTCATCAAGAGCTGCATGACCAGAGGTAGCAGCAAGTGCCAAGTACGCATTGTCGCTAGAGTTAGCTGCAAGAAGTCTTAAAGTTCCATCAATTTGTATTTGCATAGCAAATTTGGCGAATGCTCCACTATCATGTTTAATCCATAGATACTGCGCATAGGCTGTGATATTAGGAACTTTAAACCAGCATTCAACTGTAAAGTCTCCATCTGCTCCAAATTGGAGATCAGAATGATCTGTGATTTTTGCATAATCGTTGTCTGCTGGAAAATATAAAGCATGAGTTCCAAATTTCTTTTCAGTTGTGCTGATTTCACTATCTCCCATAAGAGTTATACTATGAGAATTAGAGCTTTTGTCAGATATTACAGTTGTATCAGCTACATAGAAGTTAGAAGTATATCTAACCACTCCCTTTGTTAGTCTGAGGTCATTTATCGTACAAGCTGTTCCTTGGCTGGTGCTATTTCGAGAAGCTCCAATTGTTAAAACATTCGAGCTATTGTAAGCAGGATATGTTCCAGAAGAAGTTGTATCCGTTTGCTGTACCCCATCTATATACATTTTGTAAGTAGATCCATCGTAAGTTAGCGCGACGTGGTACCAAGTATTAGCAACAGCGGCACTGTTTGATTCTACCGTAGGAAGCCATCCGCCACTTCCAGCCTCAAAAATGAATTTACCTGCATCATTAACGTATAGCTCATAACCATTTGAGGCCTGACTCTTGTTGAGGATATGATTAAATGATCCATCAAGACCTGCGGCGTCAAATTTAATCCACATTTCAATTGTGAAAGAAGAAGAAGAGAAATCGAAATCACTATTATCTGGAATAGTCATGTAGTCATTTCCATCAAAGCTCATAGAATGTCCTGCCGTTTTTGTAAGTATATTCGCATTCCCAGCAAAGGTAAGGCTATGTGCAGAATCAGAGCTATCTGTTGTTGCTCCATCAAGAACTATTTTATGATTAGCATCTATAGCTGTAACTTCTGTTGTAAAATTACTAGTGTATCTAGCAGTATCGGAAATACGAAAATCATTCATATAACCAGTTATTGATCCATTAAGTGCTCCATTAAACCATTCCCCTCCAATAACTAGTGTTCCACTGAAAGTAGCAGAATTAGTTGTAGACCCAATTGAAACTCCATCTTTATATAAAGTCAAAGTTGAGCCATTTCTTACAACCGCAACATGCTGCCATGAATCTACAGTCACATCTTCAGAGCCCTGAATAAGTAGTGAGTTCATTGTCCCATTTCCAGTATCAACTCGAAGACTTGGAGTTCCACCGCCTCTAAAAAGTTCAAAACCACTAGCTTGCTTAATATCTCCAATAGTCATTAGCTTACACAGGTTCG
>NZCX01000001.1 GCA_002688415.1 Candidatus Pacearchaeota archaeon | reverse complement strand
TTTCATTAGTTATTAAGTTTAGCCCCCGGCCCTACTCTAAGCCGTCCTCTCGGATAGCCATTAGGTTTTGCTCTGTCACTTTAATAAAGTGATTCACTTTAAATGAGCGGGCCAGGGGCTTAATTTTATATTGCGTCTTCAGTTTTAGCCTCTTCTTTCCTTGCTAAAAATTGGATCTTATTAGCTACGATCTTAATTTTACTTCTTTTCTGGCCTTCGGTGTTCTCCCAGGTGTCTTGCTTTAGCCGTCCTTCTACATAAATAGGTTTGCCTTTAGTAAGATATTGGTTACAACTCTCGGCCAAGTTCTTCCAGGTAATGATCTCAATAAAAGTAGTATCTTGCTTTCTCTCTTCTCCGCTCCCGTAGGTGTTATTAACTGCCAGGCTTAAACTACATACTGCCGTTCCCTGCGGTGTATATCTCAATTCCGGGTCTCTTGTTAAATTTCCTGATACAATTACTAGATTTGCTTCCATTATGCTCCTTATTTAATTATTTCCTTTATGATCAGTCTACAACCTGGGACCTTAAACTTCTCCTTTTGCACCCTTGCTATACCGTTTAACCCTTTCTCATCGGGGATCAGATATATTCTAGGGACCTTCTCTGCGTCAACTATCTCCATACTGTAATATTTTGTGACTCCTTTTACCTGAGCTTTCCCCGCGTTTACCTTTGCTATATCAGCTTGCTGGTCCATTTCTTCTAATTCGTCTTTTGGTTTAGGTTGACTAGCCCTTAACTTCTCCTCGGCTGCTCTTGCCTCTTCTTCTTTTCTGCGCCTATAAATTAGGATCCCCGACTCTCTAATGTTCACAGCTTCGTCAATCGCCATTCTCATAGGGTTAAATAAGGCTTGAGTGTTCTTCTTAGCCTCATCAAGTGGCCCGGTGATAGACTTCCTCTTCTCTTCAAGGAGCTTTTTCTTATCTTTAAGAAACTTGATCTCAGCCATAAATCTGTCTATGTCTGTCTGATCGCTTACTACGATTATCTCATCGAATTTAGGCTGGATCTCATTAAAGATCTCTTGGGCTTGTTTTTGTTCATCTTGACAAATAATTTTTACCATTTTAATACCGTCCTTTTTTGTAATTATACAAATTCAATGCACTCATTATTAATAATTCGTCTTTTCTCTGGGGTTTGTAAAATAAAGGTTTGTAGGGTTTATCCTCAAATAGCTGGACAGAAATTAAAGTTTCTATCTCTAGACCGAAGAATTTCTTGGCTAACATTTTGTAGCAAAGCATCTGGAGATACTTTTCCCCGGAAATTAGCCAGTCTACAACCGCTAGTCCTTTATTCGTTTTGGCTATCAAATCGGTCTGCCCGGCAAATAATTTGTCGTCATCCCACATTTGAGCCTCGATATGCACCGGAGATACCCCGTATTCTTGAGTAAAGTGCCTAATTTCGTCATAATAGGGGGTTAGGGCGGGATCTACCGACTTTTTGTCTAACGTGCCTTTAAGGGTTAACTGTGCGATTTTATGGATTGTCTTGCCTTTATCCCACCCCGCCTCTAGAGCCTCTTGCGGGACCACTTTTTTGAGGTCAATCTTTAGGCCTTCCGCTATTAAGAGTTCGTTCACTCCTACATAGGGAAGGCCGTCTACTGAATATTTGTGAGTTAGTGGATCGAAGTTTCTCATTTCTTTGCTGGAGCTTGTTCGATATATTCAAATAGTTTAGTTAATTCTTCTTTAGTTAATTTGTCTAGGGTTTTTTTGTAGTCTCTCTTAGCGGTAGCTTCTACTGATTTCTTTGTAAAGCCTTTCTTCGTAGCGATGAAAAGCACGTCTTCTAAAAGCACATCTGGTTTTACACCTCCGATAGCTTCATCTATTTCTTTCCCGACTTCTTCCGGAGTTTTCTTTTCTTCAGGTTGTTTGTAATTACTTCCGTTTTTACCGTGATCGTTTGTAGCATCTGAATCCTTGGTATCATCTATTGCGAATAGGCCATTAAGGGCATACTTACGAGCATAGCTTGAGGCTGATCCGGTTATCTGGGCTGAGTCCATTCCTTTTTTAATATCGGTTTCTCTAGCATAGGCCACTATAACCATCATATCTCCCTCGAATCTTAACTCTGCAAGCGCTTTTACATAGTACCTATCTCCAATTAGCACTATTTCATCACTTAGGGTTAAGGCCATATTTTGTTTGAATAATATAGGCTTTACTGCCTCTAGAATATCCTCACAACTTCTGTAATTGTAATTTCCAAACTTATTCCTTTGGTTCTTTTTACACTTTAGCTCTTTTTGAATCTCGCTTAATTTCTTAGTTAGATCTTTTGTTTCGCTCATAAATCATTCTCCTTTAAGATTTCTTCAATATCCTCTTCACTTAGCCTTGCTCCGTTATAAACATTTCTCCTACGCTCTTGGTCACAGTCAAAAGCGTCAACCATTGTATTACCACTCGGACACACCTGCGCAAACCCACTATTAATCATTTTGCTCCTCCTTCTGTAATTCTATCGCCTTTTCTATAAAACTAATATCTAGCCCCGGTCCTGGGCAATTATCGTTGTGTAATTCAATCTCTAAGGTATTTAGATCCCAAAGTAGCTTTATAAGCATTGCGTGTTGTACTTCATTAAAATAGACTTCTCCTTCTAATGCTATGCCTATGAATTGGTTCCTGTCTTCGGTGTGTTCTCCTATGACCCTGATTGATCTAGTCAACTGTATTTCGCCTTCTTTGGTGATTAAGTAGTTAAAATCACCTTCTTCGTGATTGGCTGAAGAGTGGATTATTGCTTTGTAGGTAGCTACGGTAGCGGGGGTTCCATTAGCGATGATTATAGCGTAGAGTATTATGAGCAAGATAATTCTGCTCATTTGATCTCCTTTTTTAGATATTTTTCAATATCTTCTAGAGTGCAAAGATTTTCTTCTATTCTGATATAGGATATGTTCAATTTCCTTTGGTGTTCTATGATCTCTTCTGGAAATATATCCTTTAGACTTTTGTAAACTATTCTTTCTCTTTTGTCTATGAAAATCACTTTTTTCCTCTTGTTAGATAGTTTTTGCACCTTGGGCAAGTCTTAGGCTCCGGCACTCTGGGGACCCAGCGGTATCGGCATTTTTTATTCTTACATTTTATTTTTTCCATATTCTCCTTTTTTCTTTCTTTATGATTATCGGCAACCTCAAGACAATTCTACCATAGATAAAAATAAATTGCAAGAAAAAGTTTCTTATACTGGTATTAGCTTTTTAGGGTTTTAGTCTTTTGGTCGGAGGTACCGTATGGTTTTGATTTTTGGTCGGAGGTACCGTCTGGTTTTGATTATCGGTGTATAAACAGCGTCTATACTATCAAGAACTTTAGTCCTTAAATGGTTTACACCTTCTCCACCTTGTAGGTTATGTTTGTATTTATATGTTTCTATGTTTTTCGTTACGGTCTTTATTCTTGCCCTCATATCTCTGATTTTCTTTTCTTCTTCGGCAGTAAATTCTCTTCTTTCGTGGATTAGGGAATTATACTCTCTGTTATTCTTTTCTCTTAAATCATAGAACTCTATTAATTGTCTTCCGGATGTAAAATAGGCTTCTCTTACTATTGGATTGGTTATCTTTCCACCTTTTACAAATTTAGTTGTTCTTCCTAGAGTTCCCTCTATAAGATAATCTATCTTCTTTGGTGACATATTAAATTTATTACCTAAATACTTCGCCAACCAACCTGTTCCTTTGTCGTATCTAAATCTTGGTTCTCTTGCCTCTAAACTCATTCCTTCTATTGGCATTACTTTTGGATAAGTCCTTTTGTTCATTAAGACTTCTGTCATTGTACCCATTAGATGAGGCATCCAGGAGAAAAATAGTCTTACTGGGTCTGTAATGTTTAGTTGATCTGGAATCCACGATGTTACAGCGTCTATATATTCTTTACTACTGTATTTTGTATCTAGCATTACATCACTTAAGGACATATTCATTAAAGTTCCAAACATACCCATTTGTTCCGGTATTCTGAATTTAAGCAAGTCTTTCTTGTTTGGGTGAGGGAAGAAGATATAATGGGATAATTCTCTGGGGTGGATCCCTTTATAGAGTTCTTTTTGCTCATCGGTACCTCCGACCAAAAGAGCCATATACCCTGCGGCTGAAGCTGCCGTTAAAGCTAATATTGTAAACATTGCCCTTTTTCTTGTTTTAGGATTCTTTATTGTCCTGGAAAATTGAGCTAATACTTCTAGTGATGCGTTAAAATAGGGGATAGATTTTATTACTGTTCTCCCTACTGAACCTCCACCTAATCTTCCTATATGATGAAAAGGTGCTGATACTCTCCCTGCCTTCTCTAAGGCTACCACTTGTGGATCTCCCTCTTTTCTTGAGTTGATATATTCTACCACTCTTGTTAATATTTCACTACCTTGGGATGGAAAGGCAAGTATTTCGGTTCCTTGCTCTAACTTATCTCCTAGTCGTGCTAAAAATGTTTTCTCTTTGTTTATAGCTGTAAAAAATTCATTAGGACTCATATCCATCCATCCTACGAAAGTGTGTCTTTGTCCTCCTAACATTAAGTATTCTTGAAAATACTCTCCTATTTCCCCGTTTCCTTGTAATTGTTGATATAAGAGATTTAGTTGAGATATTACCGGTTTATATTTTGTTAGTGTTTGGGCTGTTGCTGTTACCTGGTCAACAAAGAAATTCTGTATAGCAAAGGGTGGATATAGTCCGGTGGTTCCTTTGGTGAACATTCTGGCACCTTTTACTAATAGCTTTTCAAATATATGTATATTCTTGAAATTAAGCAATTCGTCTATTACAGTTCCCAATTCTTTACTTATTAAGAGAGGTTGTCGTTTTCCGTCTTGCATTGCCATTAGGATATTAGGATCTCTGTCTTGGGGATATTCAAACCTTCCGTCTTTCGGTACTTTAACTAGAGGAATCTTTTGCATTATCTCTGGAAAGTGATGTTGTAGATTATATATTTTGTTAAGTACATTTTGTTTCATTCCTTTACGCATTATTTCTGCGTGGTTCTTAATTGAGGAATACAGAGGGTTTATAATGGTTAGCTGTGAGCCTGTTCTGCCTTTCATCGAAGATACCTTCTTAGATACCCTGGATATTGATGTTGACATCTGCCCCTCTCCGACTACTTCGTTGTAGGCATCTCTTTTGTATGTTGCATATCCTTCGTTCTTAATGTATTCTTGGTGGTCTTTTGCACTTATCATTCCCATATCTCTGATAAAATCTAGGTCAGCTCTTACTAATTTATCAAACTGGTCAGCCTCTTCTGTAAATAAGTCTTTATTTTGGTTGTAGGCATCGGTTATTACCTGTCTTGAAAATCCATCTTTGGCAAGTATTGATGATAGTCTTTTGTATTCTTGAATTGTTTTTCTTGCTTCCATTATAGCGTCTTTTTCGTTACCTCTTGGGGCCATTCCTTTTAAAGTTTCTCTTATGCCTTTAATGGTTTCTACTGCTTCTTCGGCATCTTTTCTTAATAAATCTAATTTTTGATAAGCAAAATACTGTCTTCTTGCTACTAACCAATAAGAAAAATCATCTGTTAGTTTTCTTTTCTTCAATCCCTTTGAGAGAGAGTTCCAGTTAAAATCATAGAGCTTTTTAAGTTCTCCGTCTTTATAGTGAACATATCCTTTATCGGTGTTTATGTTTCTGTTTATTATCCCTGCTATATTATTATATGCCCTAGTCCATAGAGAAGGATCTCTTTTTGTCCATTGTACTCCGGCTTCTTTGCCTAGTTTTTCAAGAGGGTAAATGTTGTCGGCAGTTTCTTGGATTATCTTTTCTTTAGCGTTTAAGAAAGAATCCCTGATTATTGGCTGATCGTCTGATAATACTTTAGCACCTACCTTTTTCAGAGGGTCTAGTTTCTGGTAAGCCCCTATTACTGCTCTTGCGTCTTTGACTAAAGCTGGTAATAGGGGATCAAAATAATCCCCTCTCTGTAAAAACTCTTTATATAATGTAGGGTATTTCTCTTTCATTGCTGTAGGGTTTGCGATGTATTCTTCTATAAAGGTCGCTAGTCCTTCTTGTACTCTTTTCTGTAGTTTATGTGTGGCTAGTGAATCAGGATAGTATTCAAGATATACTGCTGTTAGTTCTTTTCTTACTTTTTTAGTTCTGGGGTCATATATTGGGTTTCCTACTTTGGAATATCCCTTTACTTTCATTATGTTTTTAAACATCTTGTTTTTAACATCTATATAATGGACTACTTCGTGGACTGTTGTTTTGATGTCGTTTAATGCTCTAACGAAGATATTGTCTGTATCTCCCCATTTTATTCCTAAGAATTTCTTTGGTAGATATTTCTCCCCTATTATTCCTGCGTATTTCTTTGCTATCTTCTTGGTTTCTTCAAATAGTTTTACCTCTGCCTCTTTACTGCCTGATTCAACACCTTCAAAAGTGTCTATGCCTCTTAGTTGTCCTGGTTTCCCTAAGTCTTCAAGTTTTCCTAAAGCACCTTTTGGGGTCTTTGTCGCTCTTTCTTGTTTTAAAGCTTCCATTAACGCATCAGAGGGTGTTTGATCGTCTTCTATTATCAAATCTCCCGTCTCTACAAGTTCATTTGCTATATCGGCTATACCTCTTCCCTTGCTGTTTAATAATCCTGCTAGTTTGTTTTGCACAAATGATTCTTTTGGATAACCGTCTGCTGCTGATTTTTTAGGACTTATTCCTCCCATTTTTCTGATTATTGGTACTAATTTCTTTGGTTTCTCTGTGGGTATTTCTATTTTCTTTTTCCACCTTCTTAACGCTGTTATCCATTGTTGTTTCTCGGTTCCTGTCATTTCTTTTATTTCTTTTAGCTTGGCAGTTACTTTGTCTGGGTCTTCTTTGTAGGATAATAGTTCTTCATATTTAGCTTTTATGGTAGTGGGTTTCTTTGCTTTAGGCTCTTGTGCTTTGTTCCAGATGTCGGTGAGTTGGGATTTGGTTTTGATATTCTTAGGATTAAGTGCTATAATTGCCTCAAACTCTTCAACACCTTCAACTGTGCTTGGATGGCTAAATGATAAATATTCAAAGCCTTCTTCTCTTGCAATATTGGCTTGTTTAGATATTAAATCATCAAGATTAGCATCTCCTGCAACTTCCTCTTGCACTAAATTATCAATATCTTTAGTCTTTCCTTCTGGTAATGTTGTTTCGACTATTCTTGCTTTTCCTTCTCCTCTACCACCACCTAAGATAAAACTTTCAGCAAAAGCCTTCGCCTCCTCTTTACTTTTAGTTAAATATAAGACATCCCCTTCAAACTCACTAAACTCTTTAGCCGATGTTCCATGATAAGCCTTTACCTGCCCCGCCACAAACTCTTCAGCAGTCTTAAACTTCTTGGCTTGTTCTACAAGGGCTTGTTCGGGTTTGATGGGTGGGGCTTTCTCTGCTTGTGCCTTCTTCCAGATGTCGGTGAGTTGGGGTTTGGGTTTTACCTTTTGAAAATGGATATCGTGAATGCCATAAATATTATCAGATAAAGTTTCCATT
>NZCX01000009.1 GCA_002688415.1 Candidatus Pacearchaeota archaeon | reverse complement strand
GTATTGTTTTTGTCCTTCCAAAAAGTAAAACTCACGATAAGAATCAAATCTATTGCAACTGCATTCATTGCACTATATGTATTCAACATAGTAAGAATAGTTTTCCTAATCCTCATCTCAGAGAATAACTACTTTGAGCAAATTCATTGGATATTTTGGAACCTAACTTCAACGATCTTTGTTTTACTTATATTCTTCTTAACGATAAAAGCCTATAAGATAAAAGAAATTCCGTTCCTAGAAGACATAAAATATCTAGCCAAAAAGACCAAGCGTAAGAAGAGTGGCAAATAATGTTATTAAGCCAGAGGCAAGAACTCCAAGGGAAATAGCAACAAAACTCTTCTTTTTTGATAGCCCCAAAATCCAGGCTATAAGAGTACCTGTATAAGCTCCCGTTCCAGTAAAGGGAATCGCAACGAAAAGAGCCAGAGCAAGGTATCCAAGATTGTAGATTTTCTCCTCAACTTTTTCTGCCGTCTTCTTCTTCCTCTCAACAAATCTACCAATAGTTCTATGATAAACTCTCCACTCCATTAGGTGATGGTGGAAAAACTCCAAGAAGAAGAAAACTATCGGAATCACCAAAATATTGACTAGAATAACCAGAAAGAAAAAGGGCCAATAAGAAACTCCTTTCTCTAAAGACCACAGAACAATAAGAGGTAACCCGAATCTCAATTCGGTGCCCGGCAAAATCGTTAAAAGCAACGCCCAAAAGATTGAAGATTCCATTTTATTCGTTTAACTGACTGATCAACTCAAGAATTAATTTTTCACTAGATTTCATCGCATCATCACAGGTCTCATACGCAACATGATAACATCCCCATTCAGAATAAACTTTTGATTCCTTTCCCTCATGAACATAGATAACTGTTTTATCGTCAGTAACGTTGAAGCAATCAGCATAAGGTAATCCCAAATTCCTCGCCGCCGAGACATTTGCAATTCCGCCACTAGTAGTTGTCCAAGGAAGTCCTGTTCCGAAAACTTGAGTGAGCTGAGGAATAATAATATTACGATCAGAGCAT
This sequence comes from Candidatus Pacearchaeota archaeon, assembly GCA_002688415.1. Classification (GTDB taxonomy): domain Archaea; phylum Nanobdellota; class Nanobdellia; order Pacearchaeales; family GW2011-AR1; genus JAGVXH01. The sequence goes on along the minus strand of NZCX01000009.1, from coordinate 35,499 downwards.
TCCATAAGATCGCTTGAAAAGGTAATTACAACATCTTTTGCGATACCGTTCGCAAAAAAGTCAACATCTGCTGAAATATTATTCTCACGGGGGTCATTGTATAGCCACAAATTCATATTTGTATAAAGTTCGCCGGCATAAACAACCGGATACCTCGCATGGTATAAGGTTAGATCCCCCCAGCCCTCTCTTTCTCCTTCAACCCACCATTCTGCGCCTCCAAAGACAAAATGTTTTTGAGATCGAACCCCGTAATAAGTTCCAAGAAAAAGAATAAAAACTAGAATAACAACCCCAAAAAACCATAACAGCTGCTTAGTCTCACTATCAATTTTCTTCTTCTTCAAGATTTTCTTTTTGCTCTTTTTCTTAACCATTGTTAAATTGTAGATTATTTTATTTTTAAAACTTCGTATAGAAATTTATCTGCTCCCTTAACGGAGTCTCCGCTTAAATAGACACACTTAGCATCGCTTCTGACAGAACCATCGCCGTCGGAAAAGATGACAACATTATCAACTGCACAATCTTTAACCGGGAGATCTCCATCACAATCTTCTTCAGAAATACAAGCCTCTTGCGCCCTCAAGATATAACGCCCAAGATTATTTAGTATCTCTATGCTACCTTGGTTCTCATCTGTAAAATAAAGTGGAACATCATAATAATCTCCTAGGCCAAATTCTCCACTTATGCTCACATTCTCCAAATCTGAAGGCAAATAACTAAAATAATATTTTTGACTTCCTATTAGAATTGTCCAATAGTTCCCTTCGAGACTAAAGTCGCCGGAGTCACTAGAAGAACCCCCTGAGCCTCCAAATGAGTTAACAATTGCATATCCTACTGTAGACAAAGTTAGAAGAACCAAAAAGACAATTGCCCAGAATCTCTTTCTGGATTCTTCCTTGCCAATTTTAATCCTTCTCATTATATGAAAATGAAAAAAGGATTTTTAAGGGTTTTGGAAGAAAAATTAGTCAAAAATTGGATGAGAATCCTTGTTCTCCTTATACTTGTTTAATGCAAGATGCTTACAGTACACAGAAGGATCACAGTACAATTCAAAACCCTTTTCCCTGAGCTGTTTAAAGAAATAAATATCGTCCCCAGTTTGCAAACCGTGCGTATCCTCCAGCAACCCATATTTAACCCCAGAAGAAAGAGCTTTTCTAGATAATAGTAAACATCCAGCTGAAGGAATCAAAACCTCAAGGATCTTGCCTTCTTCAATTTCCGCAGAAGTCAGATTTCTTCTCAGATCACTTTTAGAAGTTATAAAATCTGGCAACATTCCCTTTACTCTCATCTCTTCAAAGGTATTATCCTCTATCTCTCGCCAACAAACAGGAAGTAGTTTCTGTTGACCTCCGGAATTAAACAAATTGAAATATAATCCACTGATTACGTCCTTATTCGACAAAACTAGATCTGAGAGGATATTCTTTGGAGCCATTACGTCAGAGTCCATCATCAGAAGGTAATCATAGTTCTTTTCGAATGCATACTCAAGAATCTTATTACGACTACTTATCAATCTATGAATATTCTTTTCCTCCGAAGTCTCATCTCTAAATACCTTAACGCCACCAATTCCAGAAAGATTCTCAAAGAATTCTTCACTACGAGAATTATCAACAAGAAGTATATCGAATTCTGATCCCTCTATCCCTCTAAGGTGCATCAAAAACTCCTCAAAGCAATATTCCATTTTATCATAAATCGGCGCAGCAACCAAAATCTTCAACTTATCATCCATAGGGATTCCAAAAAAACACACATTATAAACATTTTGCACACCTTAAAAGAAAGAAAAAAAGAAAAAAAGAAAAAAAGAAAGGAAAATAAATTCCTTCTTTGGTTTGGTATTTAAACTACAAGAGTAGCTTCAGTAGCTGAACTTCCAGTATACTTCACACCAGCTTCAACTGTGATTTCCTCAGCAGTATTAGTCAAGTATGTAGCAGCCTTAGTAGTGTCTTCAGCCTCGTAACCAGCAACTAAAAGAGCAATTGCTCCGTTGTAGTCGAAAGATTCAATTAAGAATTCTCCGTCAGCAACGCCAGTAGCCTCAGTAAATGCAGGTCCACGAACATCTCCCACTAATTCAGCAGCGATTGCATTGATAGCAGAACCACCAACAACAACCACGTTCTTGCCACTAACAGAAGAGCTATCCGCAAGAATAGCAACACCTGAGTCGCCTGAACCAATTACAGCATCCGCAGAATTTACATACACATTTCCTTCAGTCTCATCACCATGGTATGTAATTTCAACATAATCTTGATCTCCAGCATCTTGTTCTACGAATTTTGTAGAAAGAGCACTGTACATCCAAGATTGGTAAACATCTGTAGCCATCTTCTCTCGTGTAACAGAAGCATTATTTACGTCTGTAACGGAAGCATAATAGTTAGACGCACCATTATTACCGATAGTTATGTTGAAGCTAGGGCCAGCGGCCTTATCTCCATCCTTATTCTCTTCAGTAAAGGCAAGTTGGTAAGTAGATGCACCATAGGTACATGTTGCATTATCTAAACCAGAACCATTGTGTACATTCACTGATGAATAATACGCTACAGGGTAAAGAGGTGTAGAAGCAGCAATTGATGTTGCGTTTGCTTCAAAAGCACCACAGCTAGGAACTACATCACCGATTAGAACATCTGTAGAAGTTGTCACAACTGTTGGTAAAGCAACTTTCAATCCTTCTTTGGAATAAAGTGTGTTAAAACTAACACCTGTTCCAGCAGTAAAGATTACATTCTCCAGATCAGTACCAGAACTAACATTAGTAAGAGTTAATTCTACTTGACCGAACGAGATTGTATCATCTGTGTCTGCATCATCGTATTTCTTAACCCAACCACTACCATCATTATACTCAATATCTACAGTATCTGAAGCACCGCTAGGATCATTAAATCCAGTAGCTCTTACTAAGTAAGACTCTGCATCATTTGTATCCTCATACGTAGCAACAAAATATTGATCATTAGTACTACCTGAACCATTAAAGGTCAAAGTAGATCCTGAAGATGTAACCGTTATAAGATCACTCTCTTCACCAACGAAAGTATAGTTTGTATTACCTGCAGCCTTTCCAAGGATTGCTATATCTTGAGCTCCCCCTATCATAGGGAAACCAACCAAAGACACATAATCATTTCCTCCAGCCTCAACATTAAATGTTTCTTCTAGGGGAAAATCAACACCTCCGAAAGCTATCTTAACAGATTCAAATCCTGGCATAGTTATCTCCTGATCTGCAGTGATGAAAGTTTCACCATCCGCAGTCCACTTAAGAACAAGATTGTCTAAGGTAAGAGAAGAGTTCTCAACGTAACCATATACGTTCTTAACATCTTCATCATTTATCTCAACCTTTTGAGCATTTTCAATCTTAAGCTTTCCAGAACCAACACTAAATTCTACCTGACTAATACCTGTATCCTTTGCAGAATACATAATATCTTTGATACCAACATAACTACCATCGCTTAACTTGAAAGTTTGACCTTCAGCTAAGCTATTTGTAACTTCTCCGTCAACACTTAATTTCACCTCAGTAGAAGCTACATAAGTTATAGAAACATCCTTTCCATTTAAGTTTATAGAATCTCCTTCAGAAAGAACTGCAGTAGCTGCAGAATCTAAAAGAGTGATTGTATCATTTGCTGAATTAACAGTTAATACATAATATTCTTTTCCTAAAACTGGAAAATCAGTTGTTGTTAGTTTATCAAAAGTAGGCTTATCTGTAAAGTCAAGTGTATAGTTCATTATAAACTGACCATTAGTTATCCTAAACCCTAATGTAGGATCATCTCTAGAATAACTAGCATCATTGAACATCTTAAGTTGGATAGTGTTATTATCTAACACAATCTTCTGAGTGTAGTCCTTTTCCTCATTATCAGAATCTAGATACTTACCCTTAGCTAAAAGAGTAGGTAATTCATCCTCATCTAAAGAAGCAGTATAACCAATCACAGATCCAATAGTGTCCCCAAGATGGAATAAAGTTTTACCTTTTTCAATCTTATAAGAGTCTCCACCTGTAACAGTTGTTTCACCAGAACCATCGCTTACTAAAGCCGCGTTGATATCGCTTTGGATTGAAGTAGCAGCAACCATATCGGACTCAGCAGCTTCAGCACCATATACTACAGCGGAATTTCCACTATTGAAAGGAGCAGGATAAGCTACAGCAGCAGCCATAGCAGCAGTTGAACCAATTAGTGCAGCACTTGCCAAAACACCAACAGCTTTTCTAAACATTGTTTTCATTATTTTTATTAAACCCCCTTTCAGTACCATCAGATTAACCGCCTCTATCAAGGCCCTGAAAAATTTCAGGTTAGCATTTCTAATAGCCTGGTCGGATCTTATAACTAGGGAGCGCTATAAGGTCATCTCTTGCCTCAATCCGAAGATCAAAGCGCCTAGTTTCACGCTACTAGTAAACTAGCAACGATACACATAACAAAAACCCTTACTTTATAAAGCTTATGCGTCTCTCCTCGGCAAAGGTCTCTGTCTAGCCCTCAAACCAGACTACCCTTTTTAAACGTTATGGTGTCCACCAAGAAAGTAACACAACTCAAAAAACAAGCCATAAACCACTGGCACAAAATGCCACCCACCCATAGATTTATAAACTTTGCACCCCGAAATAGTTCATGGCAGCGAAGACAAAGACGCGTTATCTACAACTAAATGCAACAGAAAGAAGTTTTGTATCGAAAATTTTAAATGAAAAAACAAAAAACCGCTATGCAGACCTAGAACTACTAAGAAACCTTCTAACGAAAGAAAAAGCAAGAATATTACACACAATAAAAACAGAAAATCCCGCCTCCATCTATCAACTTTCAAGACTTCTAAAACGTGATCAAAAAAGCGTACGGAGAGACTTAAAAGTTTTAGAAAGATTTGGATTTATAGATTTTGAAGCAAAGAAAAAAGGAAAGAAAACATCCCACAAGCCATACCTTACAACCAACAAAATGATACTAGAAGTATCAATTTAGCACACACTGATTAGAACATAAACGTCATCCAGACTTCCAATTGCTTGCTCAAATGATCTAGAGTAACTGCTTGTACAATTACCTACAACTACCTTTTCAAACCCTTGGACACCACTAATTCCCAATTCATCATCAATATAGAAATCAAAAGTCATTCCATCTACAGAAGATTCTGTTTTATAAACAGCTGGAAAAACCTGCTCTAATTCTTCTGTCAAGAGCTCACAAGAAGTTCTATCTTCATTTTCACATCCAACCCCATCATGGCAATTGCTAAACAAATCCAGTAAAGTTTGCTTCTCCCCACCTACCGAACAATCAGTAGTATAATACAACACAGAAGACATTAAATTCCCCAAGGCAAGATCATTTTCACTAATATTTCCGCTATCTCTAAAGCTATATAACAAGAAAAACATTAAACCAATTACAACCAAAACAACAATCAAAGCAAATCCAACTATCTCCTGTTGCCCTCTTTTTTTAAACATAAAACGAAAAGATAAAGAATTTATTTAAATCTATGCCCAACCACCACCCACAAGAAGCAACCCTAATTATAAAAAGCCAGACAACTTTTTTCATTCATGAATAAATTCAACAAAAAACCGCTAAAAAAAGTCCAGGTTATTGCATTATCTCACTACTCTAGAAAAGATGTCCAAAAAGAAATGTTTGAATTCTGTAAAAATAGAGAAACCGTTGGTAATTTCAACAATGAATTCTTCGCCAAGAGGCCTGATTGTTTTGATTATCCCTCTGAAATTTCCAACTCTGCCAAACAAGGGGCAACTTCTTTTCATTGTTCAGAAGAAATTTGGGAAGATCCATTGAAAATAAAAACAGAAATGACTCCAGAGCAATATAACAAAATAAGAATAGGGTGGGACTTTCTAATAGATATAGATTCCCCTTTTCTAGACTATGGCAAAATAGCCGCAAAGTTGATAATAAAGGAATTAGAATATCATGGGATAAAAAATTTTGGGATAAAATTCTCTGGGGGGAAAGGGTTTCATATTATAGTTCCATTTAAGTCATTCCCAGAGGAAGTAGATGGAGAACTAACAAAGGATAAATTTCCAGAATGGCCTAGATTAATCGCAGGATATATATTCAGTAGAATTAGAAATCCAATGAATCAGGAAATTTTGAACCTAACGAGTAGGGAAAAACTGAAAGAAAAAGGTGAACTTGTCTCAGAACACATTTGCCCAAGGTGCAGCAATCCAACTAAGAAAAAGAAAGTCGGAAAATATCTCTGCACTGACATTAGGTGCAAAACAGAAGTAGAATCAATGAAATCAAACAGAAAAGAAATGATTTGCCCTTCTTGCAACGGAAAAATGAATAGAATTTCAGAAAGAGAAATACAATTCTGCGAAGCTTGTAAGATTAACACTGCGAACCTTGAGGCAGCAGATAACTACGGCGGAGAGATTAGATCGAATAAGGTTGATTTTAAAATTGAAGATACAATAAAATCGACTGAGGACTCTGTAGACGTAATCTTGGTGTCATCAAGACACTTATTTAGAGCACCATACTCACTTCATGAAAAAACAGCCTTCGCATCAATTGTTCTTGACAAAGATCAGATAGAAAGCTTTATCCCATCAGACGCTGATCCCTTGAAGATTAAAACACCCAAGCCATTTATTCCAGAAGTGGTTCCAGGAGAAGCAAGAGAATTACTTCTAGAAGCGATAAAATGGGGCGAAAAAAGCAAGCCGAAGGAAAGGGTAAAAAAATATGATGGCACCGGGGTCGATTTGAAAGGATTAACAATTACGGAAGACATGTTTCCGCCTGTAATTAAAAAACTATTAAAAGGAATTCAGGATGATGGGAGGAAGAGAGCATTATCTTTATTGTTGTCCTTTTACTCAAGTCTGGAGTTCCCACAAGAATACATTGAAGAAAAGATTGCAGAATGGAATGACAAGAATCATCATCCGCTTAAGGCAGGATATGTCAAAGCGCAAATTGGATGGTTCTCTAAAAACAAAAGACTCCCCCCTAACTACGACAAACCAATCTATAAAGAATTTGGGATTCGGAATCCACCAAAGCCAGGAATCAAAAATCCTGTGAATTATACGATTAGAGTTGCCTTTAGAAAGAAGGGGAAAGCAAATGGTAAGGCTTTTAAACCCTCCAAGCCCTAAAATTATATCCGGTGCGGAATTCGGAAACGAACAGTAGCATTAACCCCGGAACTAAAATTATAAAATGGTTAAAGAAGAAACGAAAAAAGAATATAAAAAAGTCGAAGATGGCGAAGCCTCTAAAGATGAGACAATTCTAACAGATCTTGAAGACTATATCAAAACAGCCTCCTACTTAGGTACAAAAGTTATTACGCCTTCTATGAGAAAATATGTATACAGAAGAAGACTGGATGGACTCGCAATTTTGAACACACTTCTAGTAGATAAGAAACTAGCAGATGCAATCGATTTTATTAAACAATACAAGCCAGACGAATGGACTTTAGTTTGTAAAAGAGAAGCTGGATGGAGAGCAGCAAAAATGTTTGCAGAATTAACAGGAGTAAGAACATTCACAAAGAAATATCCTTCGGGGGTATTAACAAACATTGAACTAGAAAATTTCTTTGAAACAAAGATGATCATGATTTGTGATCCCTGGTTAGACAAAAATGCATTAAAAGATGCTAAAAGAGTCAGAATCCCAATCTGTGCAGTTTGTGACACCAACAACCACACGGCTGATGTTGATGTTGTGGCAATTGCAAACAACAAATCCAATAAATCATTAGGATTAATCTTCTGGCTATTAGCGAGAGAATATATGAAAGCTCACAAAATAGATAAGCCTCTACCAAGTTTAGAAGACTTTGTAGGAGAAGCGTTAGTGTTAGAAGAACCAAAGAAAAAGAAGAGACTCGCAGAGAAGAAAGAAAAAGAAATGAAGAGCGCTGAAGCTGCAATCGAAGAAAGAATGAAACAAATCGCAGAATCCCAAGACGAAGAAGTAAAGGAATCACTTAAAGAGAAAGATACTGAAGACGTTCAAGTTTCTGAAGCCGTAGAACAAGGCGTTTAAGGATAAGCTCTCTTCTCAATCTTATCAACATCCCTCCAACAGCTAAATATATAAATAAAAATTACCTTGATGTTCTATGAAAAAGAAGGGCGCGGACAGGAATTGGAAACAGGAAATAGCAAGAGACACTGTCGCTTTAGGGGGTTTGGCTTTTTACATCTTAGTGATTGCGAGGGCTTTGATAGCCCCATATTATAATTTCGTCGCTCAGTTATTGGTGGCATTGGTGTTGTTTTTCATTCTAAGTTTATTTATTAAATGCGACGACCACATAGCACGTGGTTTAATACTCGCAGCATTCACAATACTGTTTTATAATGTAAGGATTTTCACTATTTTCGCTGTCGCAATTTTTGCCCTGATGGTGGCTTCCTCATTATATATAGAAAGAAATAGCATAAAAATAATTAAAGGCATAATTTTAGGAACAATTAGTGTTTTTGTTGGTTATTATTTGGCACCAACCGTTATTAATCTTTTCAATATTATCTGGTAATAATTAACTCTTCCATTCTTTTTTTGTATTTTTGAAGTTTAGCGTTATTAAAATGCTCCATCGCCGGCTTCATAATCTCAACCAGCTTATCTGCCATTGCGTTCTTTAAATCCATTGGATGCAATTTCTTCTCTGAGAAATCTCTCTCTAAAGTTTCATAATCTTTATAGGTAACATCCCCTCCAAACTTCTCTGGGCGTTTTACTTCTAGTTTGGATTTATCATTAATAAAAACAAGGTATTGTGCCCAATCAAGCAATGGATTAAATTCTATTTCTCCCTCAGGACAAAAGGCATTTTTTATTTTCTTCCTAATTTCCTCCTCTCCATCAGTCATATAAATGGCAGAACTAGGAATAGACTTGCTCATTTTCATTTGGCTCCATAAATCTTGCTTTTTTCCCTTTGGAACTGGCCAAACAGGAGGCTTCTGTAGTCCAAGAATCAGGTGCCCATGGATTGCAATGGGTTTTATCTTGTTTCCTTTCTTGTCCTTTAGAAAATTACTTTTTAATTTGGAAGCAACATCTCTCGCAATAACTTGCGCCTTCCTTTGGTCAAGTCCTGCATGCGCAATATTAATGTCTTGTACAAATATATCCGCAACTTGCATTGGGGGATAAATTAACTTAGCAAAATCCAATCCCTCTCCCTCTTTTCTACCCATTATTGTAGTAGATCTCTGTATTCTACTAAGTGTTGTGTTCTTGCTAACGTCAATTACTGTCTCCCAGAAACGATCATTATTATGATACAGCTCACTACCAAGAACAAACTTTAAATCTTTTGGATTTCCATCAACACACTTATACGCTGCGATTAAAGCTTCTTTAAAGTAATTCACTCCGACATCCTTAATGACCTCCATATCTCCACCTAATTTATCATTAATCCACGAGTGCCAATCTGCTAAGAAAATAACCACCTCAATCCCACAATCAACAAAATCCTTTACCTTACTCATACAAACTAGTCCATGGCCCAAATGAGGCTTGCCCGAGATTTCAAAGCCAATATAATGCTTAAGCTTTATCCCACTGTCTAGTAATTTTACCAGGCCTTCTTCCGTCATAATCTCCTCAGTGTTTCTCTTAATTATCCTTAACTTCTCCTCAACACTCATTTTTTTAACCATATCAGAACCAAAACTTTAACCTATATAAATATTTAGATTAGAAAATAAAAGTGGGTCGGGGAGGAATTGAACCCCCATCAAACGGGCCGAAACCGTTTATTCTATCCTTTAAACTACCGACCCACCCACACTATTGATATCTAAAAATAACTTATAAATCTATCTAAAACTTAAATCGGCTCCATAGCTTATTAAACACCTTGCCGCCCAGAACTTTTCTTATCTTCTTTTTTCTTTCTTCAGCAAGTTTAAACTTCCATGAAATGCTAATTACCAATACAACAATTGCCGCCGTTACTGGAATCAAAATCAAAAGTTTGTTATTCCAAATCTTCTCCCACAAACTACTGCCCAAATCTAAAATATCCTCTCCCCCCTCAATAAGACTTTCCACAAAAGATTCGTCTCCAGAATCTTCATTATTAACAATTGTACAATTTCGAGTCTCATTTTTCTTTGTGGCACAATTAGAAGTGCAACTCCTTTCTTGCGTTCCATTAAGACAAGAAGACCAATTTCCACATATCCATGACGACGGAGAGCAACTTCCACTTCCCCCTCCTCCGCTATTACCATCCGGACTAGCTGAAGCAACATTGACAGTAAAGCTGATATTTGACGTATCGTTTCGATTCCCAACAGAATCATTACAATAAGCCCAGAGAACATAGTCTCCATTCGATGCACCAGAAACAGAAGCATTGAAAGTTAAATTATCCGTAGTTGAAAGTGTGTTGTTTGTTGTACCAGAGTCTAAACTATACTCACAATATCCAGTTTCATTGATCGTTATATTGACCGTGTAGGAGCTGGTTGAATATGTTTGAGCCGTAGGAGAATTTATTGTTACGGACGGACTTGTTGAGTCAACACTAAACACAACACTCTCAGTAGAATTGAAATTTCCTGCAGTGTCGTTACATGAAAAATTTGCTATGTAATCTCCATCGGGAACTGAAGAATTCGCATAACCGGCTCCTGTTTCTGTTCCATTTAATGTCATTGAAAAATTTGTAACAAAGCCATTAAGGCTAAAAGCGCACGAAGACAAGGCTTCGTTAGATGAGATGTTAAAATTGATCGAGGAGGCAGTATAATTCTGGTTCGACGGCGACGTAATATTTATTTGTGGTGGAGAATTAACATTCAGCGTGAAATAAGTATCATAATTTTCTTGAGCTGTAAAATTTACCGAGCTCGTAGCGTTTTCCGACCCTGAAAGATTAGCTATAATAGTATAATTGCTATAGTCATTAAAAGTTCCATTGTTCACATAAGATATCACTTCTTGCTCTGCAATATTTCCAGATGCATCAGTCAAGACACTAAACCTTGTAATACCATTTACATCAACTGCAGTTACATTTGCTCCCTCAGCGACTGTTCCATTTGACCAATTAACCAGCGCGTTATAATACCATTTTCTTATTAATTGGTCCTCTGAGCCGACAGTTTCTTTGGACCTATTATAGCTACAATTTAGAAAGACATTATTTATTTCTGGAACTCCAGACACCTGTGATCCAACCTCAGTTGACCCCGCGCTAGAGAAAGTAGAATTAGTGATATTATTGTTACTAGAACCAACTCCAAAAATAATCACTTGGCCAATTAACATCAAAACTGAATTCCTTAAAAGCCATTGATGTTGCATCCATTGAAAGGCTATAATCTAAATCTGTATCAATTCCGTAATAGGTCACATATCTTTGTGCGCCAGAATAACCATCCTCAAGCGAAGAATACCATATAGAAAAATCAATCTGCTTATAAATTCCAAATAAATAATCAGGCAACTCGTCAGGGGAGAACTGCACCCATCCGCCACAATGTCTTTCCTCGAGAGAAGTTGGAGCCTCCGACAATAAAGAGCCAGAATCAAATCCGTTTGTTATGAATGGCTGACCATGTGCAGGAAAATCATCTCGAAAATAATAATCAACTTGATCTGTTTTCAAATCTCCTATCGAATAAGCATACTTTCTAACCTCTGAATTTCCATATTCGTCAACAATATTAAATCTTAGTGAATAAATCCCCTCTCTAGCCGGTATGAAACTTCCTGAAATCTCGGAACCAACTACAGAATAACTTAAGCTTGGCTCATTCGGATATAAATCAACTTCGTATGAACAGGAAAAACAATCATCATACTTCAAATCCTTCATATAAACACTAAAATCAATTTGTTCTTCGGCATATCCTTGTTGAGATGGTGTGAAAAAAGTGCAACCGCCCTCACCCTACTATCTCTTTGTTTAGAGGTTTCGGAGTCATAACCCATCTCCTCTCTAGTTGCTGGAGATAAATTCGCCTCTGTCCTTTCCATTATTATAGGCTCCTCAACAATACAAGGCAGTCTTTTGCTCGTCCATGTATTGAGAAAATAGACTTTATAAAAATTGCTATGATATAGAACACCCCTACTGATTCTCAGCCAAGCCCTTTCTATCCCTAATCTGCTTGATAACTTTCGGCTGGAATTCCATTGGTAACTTCTTGAAACTTTGACTAACCAAACTTGAAACACCACGACCTTCTGTTGCGGACCTTAAATCGCTTGTCCATCCAATCATCTCTGAAACTGGGATTTCTGCCTTAACCGTAACTCCGCTTTCATCCTGTTGAACATCAACTAAATTTCCTCTCTTGGTAGAAACTAAACTTGTAACTGCACCCATAAAATCCGTGGGAGCTTCAATTTGATGAACTTGGACTGGCTCTAGCATTGTAGGACCTGCTGTTTGCATTGCGGCCTTAATAGAATCTCTAACTGCAGGATAAACTTGAGCCGGACCCCTATGAATTGCATCCTCATGTAATTTTAAATCAACTAAGCTCATCTTCATCTTCATTCCTGGCTCTCTAGCTAAAGGAGATGCTCTTACAACTTCTTCAAATGAATCTAACACCAACTCAATAACTTCACCGATATGAACTTCACCCTTGGTCTTGTCTAAAAACACATTCCCCTGGTAAACATCTCTATATTGTCCTGCTTCTTCTCTTGAGATTCCTAAGCCAACCAGAGTCTCATCCATACTCTTATCCTTCTTCTTCATTCTTCCCTCTGGAATATTTCCATCAATGATTGCTTGCGATACCGAATCTTCCAAAGGTTCAACCGAGATAAAGAATGTATTGTGCTTGTTAGGAGATCTTCCTTCGGCAACATTACCTGGCTTTGAAACAGATTCTCTATAAACAATAATTGGTGGACCCATTTCTACTTCCAATCCCTTTTCGCTCTTAATTCTATTCTCTATAATCTCTAAATGTAATTCGCCCATACCAGACATCAAAGACTCTCCAGTCTCTTCGTTAATTTCAATATGTAATGATGGATCCTCTTTCCCGATTTGCCTTAAAACTTCAATCAGCTTCGGTAAATCTGCTGTTCTTTTTGTTGTAATAGATCTTGTAACAACAGGATCAAATAAATGTGTAATGGCGTCGAAATGATCAATTGGATTCTGTGAAACTGTTTCACCAACAACAACATCTCTCAAGCCAACAACTCCAACAATATTACCGGCCACAACTTCATCTAACTGAATCCTTTGCGCACCCTTATAGATAGATACCTGTTGAGCTCTAACTTTTCTTCCAGCAATGTTCATATACAAATCATCTCCCTGCTTAATCTTACCTGAGAATAATCTACCTGCTGCAACTTCACCTGCGTGTGGGTCAACTACAATCTTAATCGGAACAAAAGCAACTTCTCCATCTATATTACAAGTTGTCAAATCCTTACCAGCAGAACTCTCTAAGTCTCCATGCCATATCTTTGGAATTCTGTAGGCTTGGGCATCCACCGGATTTGGATGGTTATTAACAACCATACTTAAGATAACTTCATGGATTGGGGCCTTCTTAGCTAAAACCTTATATTCTTCTCCGCCTGCTTCATAGGCATCAATAATTTCCTTGAATGTAATTCCATTCTTCTGCATGTATGGAATAGATAATGCCCAGTTATGAAATGCGGAACCAAATGCAACAGAACCATCCGCAACATTAACTTGCCATTTTTGCTTATATTCTGGTTCAGCAATTTCTGCAATTAACTTATTTACCGAATTAATAATATCAACAAATCTTTTTTGCATTTCTTCCGGTGTTAACTTAACTTCTCTAATTAGTCTATCAACTTTATTTATGAATAAAATTGGCCTTACTCTTTCTTTCAATGCTTGCCTTAGAACTGTTTCAGTTTGTGGCATAATACCTTCAGAGGCACAAGATAAAACTATAGCTCCGTCAACTGCTCTCATGGCTCTTGTTACATCGCCACCAAAGTCAACATGACCTGGAGTATCAATCAAGTTAATCAAATAATCTTCTTCTTCGACTGTATGAACCATAGAGACCGAAGCACTATCGATTGTAATTCCTCTCTCTGCTTCATCATCGTGAAAATCCAAACTTCTCGCTTTTCCGGCTAATTCTTCACTCATCATTCCAGCGCCTGCTAGTAAATTATCTGAGAAGGTTGTTTTACCGTGGTCAATATGCGCACAAATTGCGATATTTCTGATTTGCTTTGGATTCCTTTGTAAACCCTTAACTTTGTCTGTCATGTCTGCCATAGATTAAGATAAAAATTTTGGTTTATAAAGTTTTGTGTGATTTGAATCAGCAATCAGGCATCATCACAATCTTCTGCCTTAACTTTCCAAAGATCTTCGTAATCCTTCTTCCGAATCTCACTGCACTTCTTACAGTACTTACGGGGATAGCGCGCGCTTCCCTTCTGCTCAAATTCCTTTCCACAATCCTTACACTTCACAATCTTAGGTTTCGGAGCATCAACATATATTACCATAAACTAAAAAAAGTTTTAGAGTATTTAAGCTTAATCTAAAACAAAACAAACGCTACTCACCATAATTTTATAAATCACCTTCAACAAGGAATACTATGAATAAAAAGAGGGGACAGGTGTGGGTTGAAACTGTGACCTATACTTTAATTGGGCTAACGATCATAGGGCTACTAATCGCAGGAATAAAACCAAGGATAGAAGAATCTCAAGACAAAAGTTTAATCAACCAAATAAAAGAATCTCTAGAGACAATTAACCAGGAAATAAACAGCGTGAAAACTGCACCCGGGAATCAAAGGAAGTTTTTTGTAAATATAGAAAAGGGAAGTCTAGAAATAAACCCCGAAGAAGATTCTCTCACCTGGGTAATGGATTCAAGATATAAATATAGTGAGCTAAATTTATCAATCGAAGAAGGGACCCTAAATATAACAACAATAAAAGAGAATCCTTGGCAAGTAACCATTGTCCTTCCGTTAAATCTGAACCTAACGTATGATGGAGAAGAGACAATAAAAGAATTCAGAGAAACGTCAACTGCATACGAGTTTATAGTAAAGAACGAGGGAGAAACAATCGACATTAAAAACATAAACTAGAATGGCAACCAACATTAATCCAAATCCTCGCGTTCCAAGCCTAGAAAAGATGGAGGACAAAACCAAGATAAATGTTAGATATATGGTTATTGCTCCTTTTTCTTCCGTACATATTTATTGGGATAGCAAGAAAAGTGAACTAGTATATGAGGTCGAAGAGCCCTTGCTTACGGAAAAAGAACAAGAGAGCTTGTCGAGCATAAAGCAGTCAATGAGAGAAATCCTAAACATAAACTTATTTGATGAAAAGAATCAGGACAATCTTATAAATTACATTGAGAAAACCGCAAAAATGGTAATCAGCCAACTAAGCATAAGCCTTGACGAAAAAGTATTCCAAAGAATATTCTACTATTTGTATAGGGATTTTATTGGACTAAATGAAATTGATCCTATTATGAAAGATTATTTTATAGAAGATATTGAATGCAATGGGATCGGAGAACCAATATACATAGTTCACAGGATGTTTAGAAATCTTAAAACTAGTGTAAAATTTAATTCGATGGAATCCCTCGCTGGATTCGTGGAAAAGCTTGCACAAAAGACAGGAAGATACATTTCATACGCCTCACCAATATTAGATGGCTCTCTTCCTGACGGGTCAAGAGTAAATGCAACCTACACGAAAGACATAACAACGAAAGGCCCAACATTCACAATCCGTAAATTTACAAAAGTTCCTTGGACGCCAATACAACTAATAGAATTTAGAACCGTTAGCCCCGAGATTTTAGCATACTTCTGGATCTTGCTAGAAAACAAAGGAAACCTCATGGTTTGCGGTGGGACAGCTTCCGGAAAGACAACACTATTGAATGCGTTGGCCTTCTTTATTCCACCCGAGAATAGGGTGGTATCGATTGAAGACACAAGAGAGCTTAACCTTCCTAGAGAAAATTGGCTTCCATCTGTAGTTAGAACTGGTGTATCCAATCAAGAAATCGGAAATGTCGATATGTTTAGCTTACTAAAGGGATCATTCAGGCAAAACCCCGACTATGTTATTGTTGGAGAAGTTAGGGGAAAGGAAGCTTCGGTTTTATTCCAAGGAATGGCTTCTGGGCACGCTTCGATATCAACTCTGCATGCAGATTCGGTTGAGACTTTAATACAGAGGCTTCAAACCCCCCCGATATCCCTTAGCCCGATGTTAGTTAATAGCTTAGATGCAGTTGCGATAATGACACACACAATTATTAACAAATACGAGACTAGAAGGCTAAGAGAAATAACCGAGATATCTAACGTAAATCCAGATGGCTCAGCACTAACAAACACTCCAATAAGATGGAACCCGTCTGATGATCAATTTTATTTTATGGATAAAATGATCGTATTCGATAAAATTGCAGAAAAGACCGGAGTCCCACTAGGGCAACTTAAGCAAGAATTCACCTTAAGAACAAAGCTTCTTTACGCAATGTATCAACAGGGAATTAAAAACTATGAAGACGTCCAAAGAACAATTAATGAATACTACAAAAATCCACAGGAAGTATTAGGAAGATTTGGGATAGCTTAATTCTTTTTCATCGTATTCCAAAGATGTTCGAAGTACTCACCACCTTTAACGGAAGCCATCTTCTCGACTATTAGCTCGGGAGTAGAATGGGCCAGTCTTCCCATAACAGGATTGTGATCTACAATTAAATCGAAATTCACATCCAGTCCCTTTGCCTCTATGCCATCAATCCTTGCCCCTTCCGGTAAACATTCTTGAATTTCATAACCCAAATGAGTAGCAATTACTAAGAAACAATTCTTCTTTATGAAATATTCTGCTGTCGAAGCTATAATCTTCCCTGCTACTCCTGGCTCTGTTACGGCCTCGATTTCATCCGCCAAAATAAGAGTATTAGCTCCTTCTGATTTAATCTCAGACATTTGAGTTAACAAAGTCTCAAAAGCACCCTTACTTGCACTACCCTTATTCTTAGCGAAGTAATAAACATCACCAAAAACAGGCATATGCACTTCTCCAGATACGGGTAGACCCAAATTGAACAGACTAATGTTTTGCAAAATGTGTTCAATTAACGTTGTCTTTCCACCGCTGTTGGCTCCTGTAAGAATAGAACATTTAGAAAAACTATCTAACTGAAAGTCAACTGGCTGTGGAGAGCTCAAAAACAAATTCTTCGCTTGGTTAAAATGGAAATTATCAGACAAAGTTAGATACGATTTCTCTTCGGAAAGATAAGATTGCAAGCCAGAATAAAAGTCTTCAAGCAACAATTCAACCTCCAACTCTCTGAGGTATTCCGGAACCATCTTAAGCTTTTCCGCATATGATTTTATCTTCTCAGAAAGATTGGTAAACTCCGTGGCACTCTTTAGATGAATGTATTTGTCAAGCTCTGAATAATCAATTTCAACAGGAATTTTAAAACTAAAAACATTTCCTGGCAAATCTGTCATCTCTAGCGCATTCTGAATAATTTTTTCAAAATCTTCGGGGATTTTGCCTTCTGCCAAGATCTTTACCAGGGATTCTCCAGAAATTGTTAGTTCCTTTAGTTTCCCATTAATTTTTTCATTAATATCTTCCAAGATTTTCTCAACTTCTTCAACTGTAATAATCTTGTTCTTCTTCGTATCAATCAATAAGAATAACTCCTTCAAATCATTTACTATCTCTTTAAGTCTCCCAGAAGATTTCTCATCCAAAACTCCGAAATTATCTTTCCATGAAGATAAAATCTCCAAATATCTCTCAAGATAAACATCTTCGACGCTATTAATTGGGACACTTTGTGGCAATCTACTGATAACATTCCCGTATGTCTCACAGTCTATAACTTGCACAACATCATATTTATCCAAATCAACAACATCATTCTCACTCACTATCAGCTGAACAGGACAGGAAAGCTTCTGTAGCTCGACAAAAGTAGCTTCATCTTCTGTAACAACCACTATGTTGTAATCTGGAGACCATGTTTTTCTTGGGTGAGTTAATTCATTCAAATAATCTCTGTCCAAGTTTAAAACCCCCTTAAAGAATTCTTGTCTTTTTAATATCTCGTCAATTTCATTTGTAAACCGAAAAAAGTTCCATAAGTTATTCGTCTCCTCAAAAACAAACCTCCTAGAAAGAACTTGCAAAACCTGCCTATGAATTTTCTTCGCATCTCCTGTTTTATAGATAGAGAAACCGTCCCTTTTTACTAAAGTTTTAGGGGAATTAAAAGGAGATAGCCTATTTTCATTAACAAAATCTACGATCTCACTCTTCATAAAAGAGAATTGAGGTGAAGCTTTTTAAGGATTTATATATTAGAAAATACAGACGAAAAGCCTCCGTAGCTCAGTTGATAGAGCGTTTGCCTCGTAAGCAAAAGGTCACGGGTTTGACCCCCGTCGGAGGCTTAATAATTTATAGAATTTCAATCCTTTTTCTTCTTCTCTTCTTCGGTGGCCTTATCTACTTCCTTCTCAACGTTTTTCAAATCTTTTTTCTCTTCCAGAAATCCTTCTTCTAGCTCAATCATCTTCTTCAGCTTCATTCCCCTAGCTTTTAAAACCTTAATCTCTCTAATCTTCTTGCGAATTCTTTTTCTTATACTATCTAGCTCATGCTTGTATTTGTCAACTTCTTCTTTGCCACGGTCTTTCATCTTACTAAAAATGAAAACAACAACAATCAATACGATAACACCTAGCAAAATCCAAGAAAAGATGCTAAAACCGTCTTCGTTTGAATAAAAAACCGCCTTTCCTGTTGAAAGACCTTCTGAGAAATCAAAACCGACCGCCTCTGGGTCGTCTGCTGGGTCCTCTGTTACATTTGTCTCTTCAGGAACCTCTTCCGGGATTTCGGTCTCTGGTTCTTCTGCTGGTTGCTCCAACTCTAGATCGGTAACCACCGGTGGAACACCATCCCTAAAATCAACTTTTAACTCACTACCCGTATCAATATCATTCAAGGTATAACTGTCCACAACATTACCGCTACTATGAACAAGTATAAGGTAGTCCGCCTGACTTCTCGACGTATTATATTCCAACTCTGCCAATCCCATAGGATAATTTATCACCTTTGGCGTATCTAGAATAACTTCTCCGTCTTTAACACGAATCAAAGCATTGTAGTCATCACCCATCCTAACAGTAATCTTAGTTGTTCCAGCGACAACGAACGTCATACTTAATAACAAAACCAAAAATAAAACACCACAAAATCTTCTTTTCATATAAAATAGATGATTAAAGAGTTTTTAAATATTTCTGGGATAAAATAGGTAATTAAAACTCACAAATATCCGACGGTTCGAAGTAATTAAAAGAATGCTTACAGCTTGGACATTCTTCTGGGGGCTTCTTGCCCTTGTGTAAGTGCCCACATTTTTCACACTTCCAAACAATATCTTCTTCTCTCTCAAAAACTTTCTCAGACTTTACCAATTCAAGTAATTGCTTATATCTTTCTTCATGATGTTTTTCTATCTTTGCAATAAGTGTAAACAACTTCTCAGCTTCGTCATTTCCTTCTTCTTTGGCTTCGGCAGCCATTCTTGGATACATCTCTTCTGTTTCAAAATGTTCTCCATCAATTGCCGCTTGTAAATTATCCTCTGTGGAGCCAATACCTTTTAGCAACTTAAATTCTTCCTTGGCATGTTGCATCTCATTTGCCGCTGTTTCCTCAAAGATTTTAGCAATATAATTAAAACCCTGCTTTCTTGCCACTTTTGCGAAAAAAGTATATTTGTTTCGAGCTTGACTCTCTCCTGCAAAAGACTCCTGCAAATTCTTCTTTGTTTTTTCACCTAATTCTGCCATAAAATATAAAATACGCAAGAGTATTTAAAACTTATCTTCTTATGTTTTTCATGCAATCAGGACTAGATATCATAGGAGACATCGGAATAATAAACTTTCATAAATATTATAATCCAATCAGGAAATGGCTCCTCGCCAAGAAAACATTGAAAGGGAATAGGCATCTAAAAACAGTAGTAGAGAAAAAAGGCCAAATCTCTGGAGAGTTAAGAACATTCAAGACAAAACATCTTGCAGGGGAGAGACGAAAAACTACAACCCACAAAGAGAATAACTGTTTATTTTATATGGATATCGAGAAAACTTACTTCTCACCTAGGTTATCGAATGAAAGAAAAATCATAAGCGAAGAAGTATTGAAACTGGCTAAGAATAATAGCAAAATCTTAGTTATGTTTGCTGGGGTTGCACCATATCCTATCGCCATTGCCAAACTTCTAAGAAAAAACAAGATAAAAGCCAAGATTTATTCTAATGAGCTCAATGAAAAAGCGAATAAATTTGCGGAGAAGAATGTAAGACTAAATAAAGTAAAAGACTATATCACATTCATTAATGGAAATGCCAAGAACATTAAGACAAAAGAAAAGTTTGATATAATACTTATGCAAAGACCAAACGCTGAAGACACTTTTTTAAAAACAGCACTGAGGCTCTCTAAAAAAGGAACAACAATATTCTATCATGGATTTGGAACGAAAGAAAAAGTTTTAAGTGAAATAAAAAAAGATGCAAAAAACAAAGTGGGAAAGATTTCAATAAGAAAAGCTGGGGACATCGCGCCGTTTAAGTTTAGGTGGCAAGCAAGGTTTAGAGTTAAGTGAGATCTATTATGGGAAAGAGGCTGGCCTTGCTGAAAACAGATATTTCTTTATTGAACCAAGGCTTTCTCCCGCACTAAGCATAGAAGATACCCTGTCATGAACAACATTCCCAACGCTCCCCTCACAAGCAGAAGCTGCACAGTTTAAATCTTGCAAACTAGGATCTCTAGGAGCAAGTGAGACATAAAATTTCTCCCAGTCTTCCAAGTCCCCCATGTTAACACTTCCTACAATAGCCTCGCCGTCTACACTGGCCGAATAGGAAGCCCTATCACAACACGATAGATTTTTAGCAGCTTCGATATGCTCCTTTTCATGCCTAACAAGTCTATTTATAGAGATGGGGTGAATCCCCTTGAGCCTCCCCAATAGCCTCAAAGCCCTATAAAACTTAGGTTCTTCCCCACACCTAAAGACAAAAGAATTTCCCCTTCTTATCATAAGGTGGCACCACTAATAAAGACCCTCTACAGGAGCCTTCTCCTTTTTAGAACTAAATAAGAAAATTAAAGTTAACGCTATCAAGATTCCTAGTATCAATATCCCAATAACGATCCAATAGAACAAATAAGATGAAACATCGTCCGAATCGCCCCACAAAACAATAGTTTCTCTATCTTGACCAAAAATTATATCTTCAACAACATCAGCAAGAGAATCTTGTTCTTCTTCATCTTCTTCGTCATCATCATCTGATCCACCACTACAGCTATTACATTCATCGTCATCTTCCTCTTCCTCCTCTTCCTCCTCTTCCTCCTCTTCTTCTGGGTCATCTTCAGCAGTTAAATTAACGCAAAATTCAACAGTGTCATCTCCAACTCCATTTCCATTTTCTCCATAAATTGTCAAAACCCAACATCCCTCTGAAAACAATTGATAACTTCCCAAAACAAAAGGATTCACGCTACCGTAATTAGCTTCTACTAACCATGTATCAATATCTTGATCTGCTGTAGCATTTAGCATAATAACAACAGTATCATAAGTAGTTCCATTAACTGGTGAAACAATAGTCACAACCGGTTCCTCAACATTACAAACATTATCTTCATCGACATCTCCATCACAATCATTATCTAAGCCATCACAAATTTCTTCACTTGGTAAAACTTCATCATTAGAATTATACCAATCGCTCCAAAATCCACCCTCACAAACTCTTTCTTCTTCTCCAAATTCACAAACACCTGTATCATTATCTCCGAAGTATTCAACTTCTGTTTCTCCATCTGTACACTCATTACCTGAAATTAATTCACACTCTAAACTCGCAGAATACAAATCATGGCTTTGAAATGCCTCTAAGAAAACAATATTCTCTCCTTCTTCAAAATTAACATCAAAATCAAACTTAGTTTTAGCATAAAGACAGCTGGAACATTCGCCCTCTTCATAATTACAAGCTGAATCGATTGTTGTTCCTATGTAATCCCAATTCAAATAAACATCAACATTCTCATTAGTTTGGATAGTATTAGTATAACCATATCCTGTCTCAATAAAATCTAAATCACATTCATATTCTCCTGAAACTTCAACATCGAAATATAGGTAAACATATTGCTTATTCACATCTCCATACCACAAAGATTTCAAATATCCACAATCTCTATCCTCACAGTTAGACAATCCTCCGTTATCACATGTCCAATCCTCTGAAATATCCGTAGCGGAGACAAGACTAAATAAGAAAATTAAAGTCAATACACCCAAAAATACTGTTTTTTGTGTCATTTTATAGTAATATCTCTATTACTAAATAGTTTATAAAGGTTTTGGTTAGGTGTTATTCCTGAGTGACTACAAACAATTATTTAAAGAGGTTTGGGAAAGAACAATCATGATAGATTATGAAGCAAGGCTGGAAAGAAGAATAAGAATTTTAAAAAAACGTGGTGTTAAAAACGTTCATTTCAGATTGGGATTAAATTCAGGAAGACATTCAGATCAAGAAATAGCAAGACAACAATGGGCTCGGATAGAGGCAAGAGAGTACCAATGGGCTGACCCTAACTATTCTAAATAAATTCCAGGCATTCCAGGCCTAGCTTTCTTGGCTTTATTCTCTGGATCTACCTTCTCTTTCTCATTTGTTGCCCAAACTTCAACTTCTTTTTCTATTGCTTCACTGATAGCCGCAGGATCTACCTTCTCTTTTTCGAAAGGCATAACATAAACATAAGCTTTTTTCTTATCCTGGAACTTTTCAAGGATTGGTTTAATCTGCGCAATAATCTTAGAATTCAAATCTTTCTCAGTAGAATTATCCTTCAACATAGACTTGTCAACAGTTGGCCATTCGGCTACCGAAATAAAACCCTCATTGCCAAGTCCTGCCCAAAGTTCTTCCGTTATATGCGGACAGAATGGATTTAATAACTTCAGAGAAGATTCTAAAGTCTCCTTGCTAACTTCACCCTCATCAGCAATCATATCAAATAATTCTCGAAGCTCAATTGAAGATTTTCTAAATTGAAGATTTTCTATCTGCTCGCCAATATTCTTTATAGACTGATTTATCCTGACAGCCATTCCAAGAGTATCCTTGCCAATCTTGATGTTTTCAAAGATCTCAAAAATCTTTTTGATAAATCTCGCGCTGCCCTGAATTCCCTTTTCGGACCAATTAAAACCCTTATCCGGAGAAGCTACGGAAATCAAAAAATACCTTGTTGTATCCACGCCGTATTTCTCCATTGTCTCAAGGGGCTCTACAACATTGCCTTTTGATTTAGACATCTTTTCTCCCTTCTCGTCATTTATCATACCCTGGTGAAACAACCTTGGGGCTGGCTCTCTGAAATTGATCACTCCCAAGTCTGCAAGAAACTTTGTATAAAATCTCGAATAGATTAAGTGCATACAGGCATGTTCCGCGCCACCGATGTAAAGATCAACTGGCATCCAATATTTTGCCTTCTTTTTATCAAAGATCTCCCTATTGTTCTGAGGATCGCAATATCTCAAGAAATACCATGAGGAATTAACAAAAGTATCCATCGTATCTGTTTCTCTTCTTGCTTCTTTCTTACATTTCGGACATTTAGTCTTTATCCATTTTTCGTTACCCTCAAGAGGATTACCCTTTCCAAACTTAACGTTTTTAGGTAGCTTAATTGGTAGATCTTTTTCATGTACCGGAACAACACCACAAGAATCACAATAAACAATCGGTATCGGGGTGCCCCAGTATCTTTGACGAGATATCCCCCAATCTCTCAATTTATAGTTAATAACTTTTTTCGCTTTCCTCTTTTCTTTTAGCCATTCTGTTATCTTTTCTTTTGCCTCTTGGTTTTCCATTCCATTAAATGATTCTGAATTCATTAGCTTCCCAGAATTCGTATAGGCTCTATCTTTTGCCACATCTCCCTTAATAACTTGCTTTATCTCAAGCTTATACTTCTTTGCAAACTCAAAATCTCTCTGATCATGCGCAGGAACAGCCATCACCATCCCGGAACCATAGTCTGCAACAACAAAGTTGCCAGCATAAATCGGAATCTCTTTATTTGTGGCCGGATTGATTGCATAGCTACCAGTAAAGACACCCTCTTTCTCAAGATCACCAAGGTCTTTTTCTGAAACAGATTTTAGCTTCTTCAGAAACTTAGCCACCTCCTTCTCTTGCTCTTCTGTTACGAGCTCATTTAACCTCAAATGCTGAGCAGAAACAACCATGAAAGTAACACCAAAAAGTGTATCCGGCCTGGTCGTAAAGATCGGCCAAGACTTGTCTCCTTCCGCTGGAAGCTTATTTGGCGCAATCTCAAAATCAATTTCTATTCCGTGACTTTTGCCAATCCAATTTTTTTGCATAGCAATTGTTTTTTCTGGCCAATTTAATTTTTTATGATCACGAAGGAGCTCATCGGCATAATCTGTTATTTTCAAAAACCACTGCTTCAAGCTTTTTATTTCGACTTTTGTATCACATCTTTCACACTTGCCAGACTGCGCCTGCTCATTAGCTAAAACAGTTTTACAAGAAGGGCACCAATTAACCACTGCTTCCTTCTGGTAAGCCAATCCCTTTTCCAACATTTTCAGAAAAATCCACTGATCCCACTTGTAATAACCAGGATCTGCCGTATTAACCATTCGCTGCCAATCATATGTCAGCCCAAGCCCTTTCTGCTGCTTAATAAAATTCTTTATCGCCTTGTTCGTGTATTCTTCCGGATGGGAACCATCTTTTATCGCCGCATTTTCAGCTGGCAAGCCAAGCGAATCAAACCCAGTTGGATGAAGGACATTAAATCCCTGCATTAACTTAAATCTCGAAGAAATATCTCCCATGGTATAATTAAATGCATGCCCTATGTGAATACCTGTGCCAGAGGGATAGGCAAACATCTCTAAGACATAATACTTTTCTTTCTTAGAATCTTCCTTGGCTTCAAAGATTTTTTCTTCTTCCCACTTCTTTTGCCACTTGCTTTCTATTTTTTTGAAATTTACTTCTACCATCTTTGCTTCTCTATGATTAACCTAGTTTTTAAGATTAATTGAACCACTCCTAAAAACACCGGAAAGTTGTCTTATCTGTGTCTTGCCAATATGAAACATCTATTGAAGATTGTGAGCGAGAATGCCTAAATTCTTCAGGAAGACCGGAGTTAAAAATTACGATTCCGTCATATCGTCCCTCCTTTCCATTTCTTATCAATGCAAAACAAGCTTCTGCAGGAATGTGAAATCTCCCAGATCTTTCATTAAAGTTAGTTCTGCTAGCAATATACTTTTCCGCAGGAGACTTATCGATTACAACATTGTCAATTCTTATCATTCTAATTAAAAGAGCCTCCTTTCACTAATATATTAAAGATGTTTTGAGCCATTTTGAAGAATAGTTAAACGACTCTTATAACAGAGTCATGACTAACAAAGTTCCTAGAATTAAACGTTCGTTCTTTGTTATCATGCTATTTCCAGCAAAAGCTTCTTTAAATAATTTTTGGAAAGCTTAGTTAGATTTTTAAAGCTAAAAAAGTTGATAATTTTGAAGTTGGGGTGATCAGGGAGACCTCTCAACTTCATGCTCCGTTAGTCTAGTGGCCAAGGATGCTGCCCTTTCACGGCAGTGACCCGGGTTCAAATCCCGGACGGAGCATTTTTAAATTCTAAACTCCACATTGTCACATGGAAAACGAAGACGAAACAACCGGAGAGGGAACAGAAGAGGAAGACAGTCTAGAAGACGTTGAATTAGAAGAATAATCACTTCTCAATTTTCTCAACAAGACTACCGCCTTCTTTCTTAACATTAATTATATGATCCACGAAACCTTCAATCTTCGGTTCATGCGAAACCAAAATCAACTGCTCTGAATTCAATTGATCAAACAAATCCCTCATCTTATCAATCTGCTCGCTTGAAAACCCATCTGTAGGCTCATCTAAAATCATAACACCCTTGGTCTTAATCTGAGAAACCAAAGAATTCAAAACCTGATTCAAAGCTAAACGATAAGCTAAAGCAACAGCAGTTCTTTCTCCACCACTTAAAAAATCATAATCAACCTCATAATCCTGATTAACAACCTTCGGAGTAAAGTCTTCGTCAATCTTCACCATCAAATCAGTCGAAACAAGAATACTAAACCACTCTGAAAATACATTTGAAAATTCATTCCTCAACTTAACCAAAACATTCTTCTCTGTCATATTAATCAATTTCAAAAACCTATTCTCAAGCCAAGTTTGTAAACCCCTCAAATAGTCAATCTGCTTTTGATTCTCCTCTTTCTTTGTTATCTCTTCTCTAAGCTCCTCCAGCCTCTGCTTAACGATCTCCAATTCTTTTTTCGTAGTAGCCAAAAGAATCTCTTTCTTCCTAATAATTGCACGAATTCTCTCAAATTCTTCTTCCTGTTGTTGAAAAATAGTCAAAGAACTTGTAAGTTCTATCTGTTTCCCTTCGAGATAATTAAGATTCTCTTCAAGAGCCTTTAGCTCATTCATTGTTCTCTCCAAAACAAAAGCATCACTCTTTAATTTTATATCAATACTCTTCAAATGATCCTCCTGAAGCTTATTTCTCTCTAGAACTTCCCTATCTTTCTCATAATCACGAACCAGCTCTTTCTCTCTTGTTATTTTCTTGTCTAAAACCTCAACACGAACAGAAAGCTCATCAAATTCACGGTTTAAATCTTCAATTTCAAAGACAGCCCTTTTATGCATCTTATCTTTATGCTCCGACCCAACACTCTGAAAACAAACCGGACATTCAACTAAAGAATTAACCTTCTCACTTTTATCCTGCATCTCATTCTTCTTCTCTTCAACAACTTTTAACTTAGAATTCAAATCAAACATCAAAGAAGTGAACTCTTCTAAAGATTGTTTATGGTTCATAAGCAATTCTCTAACTGAATCTAATCTCTCTTGAGAAAAATCTCCTCGATTAGAAATCTGCTTCTGCATAATTACGATTTCCTTCTTTAGTCTATCTCCAATATCTTTTTTCCCGCTAATTAAGCCCGCATGGCGCTGAATATCCTTCTCAATTTTCTCTCTTTCTTTTGCCAATTCTCTAAACTGCGCCATCTCGGCTGCCGCAACTTCTTTTTTTTCAACCAAAGATCTCATTTCAATCTCTGAGTCATTTGTTTCTCTGGCTAAAGAAATCTTCTTCTCGCTCTCTAGATTTAATTTCTCCTTCAATAAATCCAGCTCAGAAACTAAGACCTCCTTGATCCTTATT
Organism: Candidatus Pacearchaeota archaeon; assembly: GCA_002688415.1. Lineage (GTDB taxonomy): Archaea > Nanobdellota > Nanobdellia > Pacearchaeales > GW2011-AR1 > JAGVXH01. Next base: position 8,012 of record NZCX01000009.1, on the reverse strand, counting down.
GACTGCTTAAGCTTCTGCAAAAAGACCTGTGTATTAACTTTAATTCTTCTATATCTATCAATACCAAAAATATGCCGAATAGAATCCATTCTAACTTCTGGATTTTCCTGTATGATTGTTTTCATCTCTTCCTGTGGTGTGAAAACAGTGTACTTGTAAAGAACATTAGACTTCCTTGCGTATTCTAATGGATAATTCAATATCTCCAAAACCCTATTCTTCATTTCGGTAGTAGACAACTCTTCTCTAACAGAATTAACATACAAAATACTCTTGCCCTGTGTTATCCCACCACTCTTAGCCCTATTAATCGTTCTCTCAAGTGTAATCTGATTATTCTCAACCTCAAAATCAAGTCTGGCATAAGCTTCATTCTCTCCATTCCTAAGAATAGAAGATCCCTTCTGCCCTGGCTGCAAACCGAATAAAGCAAACTGCAAACCTAATAAAATAGAAGTCTTTCCAGATCCGATATCCCCAGATAATAAAAGACTACCCTCGGGAAATTCTAATTCCAATTCCTTATAGCTCCTAATGTTTTCTAATCTTAATTTCTTAAACTTCATATTGACTCCTTTATTTCCAGTATGTTCTTTAATTCACTAAGCAATCTCTCTTCAAATGTCGATGATTTTTCATCTTCTTTTTTCTCAATAGACAAAGCTCCCATCAACTGAGGAAGTCTTGTATTGAAATCATGCGGATTTTCCTCAGAATATTTTTTGATTATTTCTTCTTCAAGGGATTCCACCTCTTCCAGGTCAAAAGAGGGAAGCTCAAATGATTCATCTAACATTCTCAACTTAGAAATATTTCTTAAAAACGAATATGACTCTTTTTTCTTAACGAATTCCTCAATCTTATCAAACTTAATATCTCCCGTCTTTCCTTGTTTTACTTCTCCTTTTAATTTCAAAAGAACAATTTTATCTTTTAGATTCATTCTGTCTAACTTATCTATCAGCTGATCTGTTGCTGTTAGAGAATTCTCAATTTCTTCTTCAATATATACTACTTCCTTTGATGGAATCCTAATTAGCTTAGCATTTATTTCCCAGCCATCCACATCAACAATTACGATGCTTCCCTGTTTTAGATCTGCTAACTCTTGAAAGTTATTTGGGTAAAGTGGGCCCGGATAGATAAATTCTGAATTTCCCAGTTTTGTGTTAAATGTTTGATGAATATGCCCTAGTGCGTAATAATTTACTAATGGCAATGATTCTTTTCTCACTTTCGGAATCTCCGGATGTGGAGCAACATCTTCTAGCGTTGTGTGTAGCATTAGAATTGTAAAATTATCTTGTGGCGGAATCTCAATATTTTTTAGATCTTCAACTTCCATACTTGATTTTTTACCAGGATAACCAAAAATCGAAACATCCCCAACCCTAGAGGGGATTAATTTCATTTTACCATTATTTTCTTCAAATTCAAAAACATTTTTACAAAATCCTCCTTTTTCCAAAACATCCAAGAAGGTCTTGCCTGAGGCAGAATAGTCATGACTACCTGCTATTAAGAAAACCGGAATATTTGCTTCTTTTAGTCTCTTGAATTGTTCAAAGGTATCTTTTAAAATCTCAATTGAAGGATAAGCAGAATCAAACAAATCTCCCGCGATTAAAACAAAATCTAGCTTTTCATCGAGGATAAGATCTACAGATTTTATAAAACTCTCAAAGTTAAGTCTCTCCAGCTCAGGTTGTCTCCATGACCCGAGATGGCAGTCCGCCAAGTGTGCAAATCTCACCATTTTAATCATTAAGAAATATGGTTTTAGACTTAAAAAGATATATGTGATTCAGTGGCTAGATTGGCCCGTTTTAGGGTATTTAAAACTTACGTCAGCCCGTCTACGCGACAGCAACCTTTTTAAGGGAAACGAAGCATCCCCGGTTATGAAAAAAGCCCGAAAAAAGGCGGATGATGAAGAGCCGGGAGGCTATCTATTCGCCAAGGGGGTAAAAATATGAGAATCACATTGGTTACTTTTTTCTATAAGCCTACCGGAGGTGGAATCCCTCGATATGTTGATAATGTCTCCAAAAAACTCACAGAACTAGGACATAAGGTAGATATAATTACAGCCTCCTACGGAGACAAGAGCATAGAGAAAGAAGGGGAAGTTACAGTTTACAAGATACCCTGCATGAATTTATTTGATAAGGAAAAAGACCTTGAGGAAAGCTCCAGGGAATTCTTAAGCTTCTTAAGAGACTATGTAAAAAAGAAAAAGCCAAGCATAATATCCGCTCAGGCAATGAATACCGCGATCAAAGCTCCAGGACACGCCCTAGCAGTAAATATTGTGTCATTAGAAAGCAAAATTCCAACATCCTTGACTGTTCACTCTTTTATAGAGGACAACGATTATGCCGAGATTAAGCTCATGCTAATAAAAAGCCTCTCTTGGGACAAGATTATAACAGTGAGCTCAAACTTAGCAGAAGATTTGTTCAAAAAAGGACTTTCCTCAAAAAAACTCAGTGTTATATTCCCGCCAGTAGACACAAAAGTTTTCAAGCCAGGATTGGGGAAAAAATGGCTAAGAAGCAGGGTCCCAGTTTCTGCAAAGGAAATTTTATTGTTGGGTGCATCGAGACTAAACTCCTTAGGTGACGCCGAGACAAAGGGGGTTCAAACATCAATTAGAGCACTTGCCTCAATAAAAAATAAAAATGTAAAACTTTTGATAGCCGCAGCCCCGTGTTCTCCTCCATTTGTAGAAAGCAAAAAAGAAACAATTGAAAAATTGAAAGAGACTGCTAGATTACTAAAAGTAGAAGACAGGGTTATTATAGAAACATTTAATCCGAAAGATATGCCACATGTTTACAATGGCGCAGATATTTTTGTAATGCCATCGCAAATGGAATCTTTCGGACTAGTTTATGCTGAGGCAATGGCTTGCGGACTCCCAGCCATCGGAACTGCGATTGGGGGAATCCCAGAGGTAATAGAAAATGAAAAAACGGGACATTTAATCTCTAAAGATGATCCCGTCTCATTGGCAAAAGAACTCAACACTATGATAAAATCTATGAAAAAGTCGAACAAGATGGGGAGAGAAGGAAGAAAGTCAATAATTGAAAAATGCGACATAGACAAGATTTGCCTCACTCTCCGTGGAACCTTTAAATCTGCTATTGAAAAGGCAAAGAGGATTAAGCCACAAAGAACGACACCCGAAAACTTTATAAACCCAAAATTATAATTTCTATCATTACGAGAAAAGAAAAGGTTACGAATATTATCAATTTCTCGATTGAAAAAATATGGAAAAAGAAAAAAGACAATTAGTCATTCCTGGAGAAACAATAGTTAGTGGGAACTCTTTTCTACCTGGAGAAAGCACATACAGGGACGGAGAAGACGTTGTAGCTGCTAAGTTTGGGATCTCAGAGGTAACTGATAAACAAGTTAGAGTTATCCCAGTTTCTGGAGCTTATTTCCCACGAAGAGGAAACACTGTTATCGGGACAGTTATAGATGTTACATTCAATGGATGGTTAATCGATTTCGGTGGATCAGCAAATGCCTTCTTGTCTTTAAATGAAGTTCACAGATACGTTAATAGAAATGAATTAAACGACTTTTTAGACATCGGAGATTCTGCTGTTGTAAAAGTTTGGGACGTTAAAGCAAAAGGAATTGATGTTTCTATGAAAATGCGAGGATTTGGAAAGATTGAGGGAGGGATGTTGTTCAAGGTAAATCCGAACAAGGTTCCAAGGGTAATTGGACGAGAAGGAAGCATGGTTAAGTTAATTCGAGGAGCAACAGGTGTAAATATGACTGTTGGTCAAAACGGAGTTGTTTGGATTAAAGCTGATAACATCGAGAAAGAATTAAGTGCAAAGAAAATAGTCGAATTCGTAGTTGCAAATGCAACAATGAGCGGACTAACAGAAAAAACAGAATCTTACATTAAAGAATTAGGATTAGAAATTGGAGAAAAAGCAGAAATTATCGAAGAGGATACTGATAAAGACGAAGCTAAGGAGGATAAGAAATAAAATGGCAGCAAAAAAAGTAGATTCATTATATAAGAAAAGATCAGACGGAAGGAAGATGGACGAGATCAGACCTATCGCTGCGAAAGTTGGCGTCGTACCTTCTGCAGACGGTTCAGCTATGTTCGAGACTGGAGGAACAAGAGCAATCGCAGTTGTTAGAGGGCCACGTGTTCTACATCCTCAAAATAAGAGAAATCCACAAAAAGGAATCTTAAGGGTTAGCTATGGGATGATGCCTTTCTCTGTTTGGGACAGAATTAGACCAGGACCCTCAAGAAGAAGCGAAGAAATTTCAAAGGTAAGTGAGTGGGCATTAGATGCTGTTGTTGATTTAGATGCATTCCCGAACACTGTTGTTGATGTTTTTATTCAAATTCCACAAGCAGATGCTGGAACAAGAGTTGCAGGTTTAAATGCAGCTGCTATGGCTCTTGCACACGCAGGAATACCAATGAAAGAAATGGTTAGCGCTATGGCTGTTGGAAAAGCAGACAAAACAATTATTGTTGATGTTGACAAAGATGAAGAAGATTTCCATGATGGAGAAGGTGCAACAGATATACCAATGGCAATAACTTCTAGAACAAAGAAAATCACATTATTGCAATTAGATGGTAAGATTTCAACTGAAGAACTAAAAACAGCTATCGAAATGGGTAAAAAAGCATGTGGAGATGTTTTAGAAGTTCAGATGAAAGCCTTAAAAGAAGCAAATACGGAGGATAAAGAATGAGCAACCATATAATGCCAACATTGCAGAAAAAAAGAATAATTGAGCACATTACAAGCGGTAAAAGATTTGACGGAAGGAAGATGGACGAATTCCGGGACATTGTTGTAGAAAAAGCGATTAGCAAAAACGCAGAAAGTGCAATTTCATTAAAATTAGGAAAAACACATGTTTACGCCGGTGTTAAGATGGCAGTTACAACTCCTTATCCAGATTCACAGGACGAAGGAACATTCATGACAACAGCTGAATTGCACCCGATGGCTTCTAGCAGATTCGACATAGGAAGACCCGGAATTGAAGCTATTGAATTAGCAAGAGTTATTGACAGAGGAATACGAGAATCTGGATTTATTGATTTCAAGAAACTATGTATTAAAGAAGGAGAAAAGGTATATCAAGTATTTTTAGACATAATCGCAATTAACGATGATGGAAACTTATTTGATGCAGCAGGTATCGCAGCTTTAATCGCTTTAGGACAAGCAAGACTCCCAGTTTATAACGAAGAAACAGAAAAGATTGAGCACGAGTTTAGTAAGAACCCACTTCCATTAAACAAAGAAGCATTATCATTCAACACAACATTCCACAAAATAGGAAATCAAATTGTTATCGATCCAAGTGTTGAAGAACAAGCAGTGTCTGATTTTAGATTAGGAATTGCAATAGGAGAAGGAAATAAAAAATGTAGAATTACTGCAATGCAAAAAGGAAAAGAAGGCGCAATTGATACAGAAGACATGGAAAAGATTTTAAACTTGACTGAAGAAGTATATAGTAAGAAATACGCTGAAATAAAAAAGCTTGTATTCGACTAAAATGGCAGAACCAAAAAGAGAATTCACAAAATACGAAAGAGCGAGGATCATCGGCGCTAGAGGTTTACAAGTTTCTATGGATGCACCACTTCTATTAAAGATATCTAAAGAAGATCTAAATGGGGTTAATTTTGATCCACTAAGAATTGCTGAAAAAGAATTAGATTCTGGCGTTCTGCCAATTACAGTTAATAGACCAATGCCAAGAAGAAAAGAGGAAGATATCGCAAAAGTAAAGCTAGAAGATAAAACTTTGAGCGATGAAGAAAAAGCAAAAGCTGAAGCAGAAGAAGAGAAGGAAATTCAAGAAAGCGGAGAAATAATGGAGATGGCAACAAGCAGCGAAGAAGAAGTTGAAGAAAGAGCATCAGCCAAACCAGTAATCAGCGAAGAACTCTCTTAATATTTTTTAAAGTCTAAAACAAAACTTTATTAATACAATATTCTTAAACCATTTATGTTCGTAAAAGAGGTAAGACCAAGATTCATTAAAGACTCCAGGAGAGAAAAGACTATTTCTATAACGCTTCATACATATCACGGGACATTCACTGCATCCGCGCCATCTGGGAAGTCTACTGGGGCTCATGAGGTGGGTGCCTATAGCAAGAAGGGAAAGGCTCACTCCATGAAAAACCTCAGACATTTCTGCAGACTAATAAAAAGTAAGAATTTCTTCATCAGGAAATTAGAGGATTTGAAAAAATTGAAGGATTTGATTGAAAGATTTGAAAGAAGATTTGGACTGTTAGGCGGAAACATTACATACGTCTTAGAGAGTGTTTTCCTAAAGGCCGCAGCAGCTGAAGAAAATAAAGAACTTTGGAGGCTGATAAGAGATTCAACTGACCTTGAGAAAAAGTCAAAAATGCCAATGCCAATCGGGAACTGCATAGGAGGCGGATTGCACACAACCGGGATAAGGGGGAAAAAGCCCGATTTTCAAGAATTTTTATTAATACCAAAAGAGAAATCTTTTAGACACGCCACTACTGTTAACATCCGTGCTTACGAATATGCGAGAAAACTCTTAAAATCAAAAAAGAAAACAGATGAATCTGCATGGAATACAAAGAAAACAAATGAGGAAACGTTAGAGATATTGAAAAAAGTCGCTGAAAAATACAAACTAAGGATCGGATTAGATATTGCAGCTTCTTCTTTCTTCCAAAGAAACTATTATGAATACAAAAACAAAAGCCTAACGAGAGATCGGCTAGACCAAATCGACTATATTGAAAGATTAATAAGAAAGTTTGGAATCTTTTATGTAGAGGACCCAATGGACGAAGAAGATTTTCTTGGATTTAAACAAATTCTATCAACAACTAAAGATTATAGAACCAAAAGCTTGATTGTCGGAGATGATTTGACAACTACCAACGTAGGAAGATTGTCAAGAGCAATTAGGTCTAAATCGATCAATGCCATCATCGTAAAACCGAATCAGATAGGCTCCCTTTTAGAAGTTGCCAAAGTTGTAAAACTGGCAAAGAAACATGGTTTAAAAATTATATTTTCACACCGGAGTGGGGAAACAATGGACCCGGCCCTAGCTGATTACGCTGTAGGCTTCGGTGCCGACTTCATAAAGATGGGAATAATGGGCAAAGAACGACTCATTAAACACAAAAGATTGATTGATATTGAAAGAAGCCTAAACTAATTCTACTTCAACTTCACTGCTGTACCAAAAGCTACCATCTCTGCAGCACCCTGCATAACCATAGATGTCATAAATCTCATACCGATCACTGCATCAGCACCCTTAGAAATAGCCTCATTCGCCATTCTATTGTAAGCCTCATCTCGGGCATGATCTGTCATCTGTGTGTATGTCTGGATTTCTCCACCAACAATACTTTTGAAGCTAGCACCTATATCTCTTCCTATGTTTCTGGCCCTAACAGTACTTCCTCTAACGACACCCAAGATCTGAGCAACTTTTTTGCCAGGAACCTCTTCCGTTGTAGCTACAATTATCTCTTTCATTTTTTACCTCCCTTAGAATAATTTATCTCTTCAATTTTATCTTCCTTATTGTTAAGTAAAACAAACCAACCAAGGACAAATGTCAAAACACCATACATCCAAGCAACCCAAACACCTTCACTCCCCCAATTGAATATCCCTACCCCGATTAAAAACAATCCTCCAAAAATCATTACCACTCCTGTTATTGTTCTGCTTATCTTATTCATAATTCATTAAAATAATCTAGCTTAATAAAGTTTTCTAAAATTGAAACATCAAAGGTCAAGTCCTTTACTCACCCTAGTCTCCCCAACCATTCCACCTTTTCTTCCAAGATTCTTTTTCAAAATCTTACGCGTCTCCAAGAAAACCATTTCCTCTTGAACCGATGTCAACCTCTTCGCATATGTCTTCAACATATTCTCATACACTCTAGTGTCTATCTTTCCCTTGTTCATATAGTCATCT
>NZCX01000008.1 GCA_002688415.1 Candidatus Pacearchaeota archaeon | reverse complement strand
TAGCAAACCCATGACATGTTAGTGAAATTATGATTTTGGTATATAAGAGTAAGGCTTGTTTCCTGATATACTTCTGCGTTATAGATTGTTAAGTTTGTAAAATTCCAAACTGTTGGGCTTGCTGTGTTCCAGAAAGTTGTGTTTGTTGATTCGGCTGCAGATCCTGTTGTGTCGTGAAATTTGAATGATTCTTTTATTATTACTGCATTATCGTCTTGATCATAAAATATCATTGAACCAACAGAGCCGACACCTCCCCATGTTGTACCTGTGCTCCCGCCAGCCACAGTCGATGAATCTATTCCTGTGAATGTTGATTCATTGTACCAAACGGCGATTCTCCCGCCACCGCCTCCTCCTCCGTCTGAATTAGCGCAGTCTCCGCCGTCGCCACCATCTGATTGGAAATAGCCTGAGCCCGACAGAGTCTCTGTCAAAACCAGTATCCCTCCTCCGGCTCCGCCACCCGATGCATAATCAGCACATGTAACTGTTCTATAGTCTCCGCCGTTTGCTGTTAAGTGCCCTCCCAAGTTAAAAGTATTTGAGATATTAATAAGCATATATCCTCCACCATAACCACCGTATGCTCGCCATGCCCCAGAATAATAGTTGCTTCCGGCTCCTGATCCCATTGTAGTTGGCCAAAGAGATGATCCGGATTGGTTTCCTCCGAGGTAAGAACGAGTGCTCCAGCCGTTATATCCACCACCGTTTCCTCCTCGGCCACCGTGGCCTCCACCAGCTCCACCTTTTCTATAGGTTCCCTGAAGCCCTGTTTGTGGTCCCTCATCGGAACCATCTGTAGAATCCCATCCAAGCGCATTAGCGGAGATATTGGAACCTGATTCTATTGTCAAGTTTTCTGCATTGATTGTCAGGCTCGATGCCTGTATGTAGCCAGAATCTTTAATTGTCATATTTGCAAAAGTCAGAGTTAGAAGAATCAACCTTGTTGAATTTGCTATTGAGCCACCAGACTCTATGCTTAAATCAGATGTTCCATCCCCGAAGCTCGTCCCATTTGTAAATCCTTGTGCTGTACTAATTACGCAAGTTCCTCCACCAGTTTCTGAACCAGAATCGCACGCAAGTGCTACTGAAAAGGATGCAGACAAAGTACAAGTCAGCAGCAGAAAAACCAAAAACAGCCCGCTTCTGTTAAAGAAATTTTTATCACCCATTTTATTATCTATAAACCTAGCCAAAATCATTTATAAGTGTTGTGCAAAATTTTTATTTATTTGTCTGGCTACTTAAGAAGAATACTTTGTTAGAATTTGTCTCTTCAATGTTATTTCCAGCCTCAAAAATCGCTTTTGCAGAAGGAAGAGAGAACTTGCCCATAACTCCAACCTTAGAATAAACTATATAAGAAAAGACCCTTTCTTCTCCTGCCCTTAGGTCCCCAACAACCCACTGGATCTTTCTATTGTGTGCGTCTATCTTACTCGGCTTAATTGTTCCGAATTTGTTGTAGAGTTTTACAATTGCAGGGATTCTATCGACAAGAGAAACATTTTCTACATCTTTTCGTGCTTTTAGATTCAACTTTACCTTCAACGCAAAGTCTCCACCTTTTGTTTTCATTAGAGAAACACTCTTCTTTATTTCAAGCTTTTTCTGTATAACTCTCATTATGCCGAAATAGGCCAGCACTATTGCTAGAATAATCAGGAATGGAATTGCCCAGTTTGTTTTTGCTTCTATCTTCAGGCTATTGTTAGGGTAAAGTCTATCACTCCAGGTGAAATATATCTTTGTCCCCTCTCTCTCTGAGCTTGATGGCTCAACGTTAAATGAGGTGAAAAGTCTTGAAATGATATTCTTCTTTATAACTACTTCAATATCTTCTACTGCGTTTCCAACATTCAGCTTATTTACTGTTGTCGTTCGGATTAATATGCCCGAGGTACTCTCCTCTGATCTAACTTCTCTTTGCTCATTTAAATATAACTTTCCCTGTGCTGTGACTTCACCTTCTGGGGTCGAAACCTTAGAGTCTATGATATAGGTTCCAGCTTTGGTTTTCATTAATTTTTCTGCATCAATTTGTGTTGTGATAGTTGTTTCACCTTCGGGGGCTAGCGAGAACGTTTCCTCGTGAGTAAAAAGTACTGATGAAAATTCTACTTTTATGTCTGTTAATGAGACATCCTCAAGATTCTTTACTACTATTGTTGCTTCAGTATCATTTAACGTAATTACCTCTGTGGAAATATCTAGTACGTCTGCGATGCTTAAGAGATTCAGTGTTAATTTCTTGTCAACTTGTTCCACATCCCGGTGGTTTAATGTGTATGTGAAAACATAATATCCCTCAACATCTAGTCTACTATTCTCTGTTAGGTAAAATGTCTTTTCAAGTGTTCCCCCTGAGTGTTGGAATACTTCTGCTGGTGCTATCACAATTTCCGCGAGAGTGTACAAGTTGTAAGATCCTGAACTTGCATTTGTTGCTGTTAGAGTCATTTCAATTGGAGTGTTGAATTCCTTTACTATTACATTGGTGTTTAGCTCCTCTGAAATCTCCAATGTTGACGCTAAACTTAAAAGAATTAGCCCCAAAAATAGAAATGATATTTTTTTCATAGATATAGGTGATAAGAATAATTTTTAAAGATTATTGTGATAGAACAGTCACTATTTATCGCTTAATTCTAGAAAAGATTTGATATCTGATATTAACTTGCTTGCCCTAACCTCTAGGTCTATTTCTTGTTGATCACTTCTAGATTTGATAATATACCTGTCGTAAACTCCCCTAATGAATTTTTGGAACGGTTTTGTTTCCCATCTCCCCTCATAATCCGTTACTACATCTGCCTTTACAACTATCTTTAATTGCCCTTTGTTTGTTTCTTCTTGTTTGCCATTCCTTTCTACTTTTGCATCTGTCATTTGCAGAATGTGCCATTTCATATCTATGTCCCACTTGAAGTAATCAGTTACCTTCTTTTCCGCTTCCCACCTTATTATAACTTCCTTTGCCCCCGTGTCTTTTTCTGTATACTCTCTTTCTGCGACCTCATAACCATTTTCTTTTAGCCATAAAAAACAGAATTCATAAAGATCTTTAAAATTAAAATGCCCCTTCTTTTTTATTGTCTGGTTAACAACATTAAGTTTCTCACTCATTTTATTTTATAGAAGGTTGGCTATATAAATGTTGTGTTAAATATGGGAATTAATTTTTTCCTTCAGAAGATCTGGATTGAAACCTACAATTCTTTCTACCTCTTTCCCATCTTTTAGAATTATTATTGTTGGAATTCCTTGAACTCCGTAAGGCACTGCCAACTCTTGGGACTCGTCAACATTTATCTTTGCGAAAACTGCTTTTCCCCCAAACTCTTCAGACATTTTTTCAAAAACGGGTCCCATCATCTTACACGGACCACACCAGGGTGCCCAAAAGTCTACTACGACTGGCTTACCAGAAGTGGAAAGTGTCTCTTGTGCATTTTCTTTGTTCAGCTCTTTTACGCTCATATCTGCTAAAGAGTGTTTGGGTTTTTAAGGGTTTTGCCCATCGCAAATAGTATTTGAGTTGTGGGCTAGATGCTGGCAAGAACAACATTTAAAAACAGTTTGATTGTATAAATTACATGTCTGGATAGCTCAGCAGGTAGAGCGCACGGCTGTTAACCGTGATGTCGGAGGTTCGAGTCCTCTTCCAGACGTTTTATGATTTTTAGAACTACTAATTCAATCATAACAATCTTTATAAGTGAATGATTTTTACTGATCCCATGGAAGATAAATGTTATCACGTAATGTCTAGTGACAATAGGTCGTGGATGGGTGCGACACTCTTAAGCCCCTCTGCAGTGGATATTGTTTATGGTGACAGCGACGGAGGAAGTGGTGAATATATTTTTAGAGGCGGATCATATCGGCCAAGAGACCCAGGGACTGACGAAACAGATGAAAGACTCCGTGCACTTAGGCCTCTTCTTTGTAAGCTTGGGAAAATGATTAGTAGAGATGGTAAGGCTGAATTTTTGGCTGCATTCGGAGAAAACTGGTTAAGAGATGAAACATCAACTACTGATGCAGCCCCTTAATCGTATTGCTCACCTTCTCAACTTTTATTCCAGCCAAAGCCAATGCTGCCCTTACGCTGTTTAGCTCTGACCGAAGACAAGAGCCAACGCTTTTATTTTTTAACTCTGGCACCCTTACTGGCATATAGGCTGCTTTTGCTAACCCTAAAACTCCAATATATTTTAGTATTGCAGCTTTGACCTTTTGATTACTTTTCTCACTAAGTATAAAGTATCTTCGCTTATCTCTCGCGCTTGGCTTCAATTTTAAGGGTTTTTTCATCTTTCTTGTTTGTTTTTTCTAATTTATTTATCTTTCTATTGATAAAAACTATGAGAATTATAAATGCGATCGCCGTAATGAAGTAAATGAATGGTCTAAATGATTTGGGAATGAGTGTGTCTTCTTCATTTACTATGCCATCCTCTTTGTGAATTTGTTCGTATATGTTTTGAATTTTTATGTTTGCCCTTGCTCCCTCTATTAGGTTTATTTTTATATATAGATTGTAAAATTCACGCGAAGATAGGTTTAGCTTAATCTCATCTCCTTCAACTAACAAAAGAGTTATCGGATCAGAGTTTACTGTTAATTTTATTGAAATTGGCTCTAATTCATCTATTGTTATGTTGTGTGCTTCTCCATTTAATGTATTAAATATTATTACATTTCCTTCTTCGACGGTTGTCGTGAATCCTTGTTTCATCTCGAAAAGTGTTGGCTCTATCTTTTCAACACTGACTACTGCGTCTCCTCCTCCTCCGCCGCCACCACCAGAACCGCCAGAAGTGTCTGAACTTGGTGTAGCACATGCGCCAACATCTGCTGAGCAAGAAGAGCATGTTTCTCCATTATTTGAAATGCCATCACCACAAAAATCTCCTGTTTCTTGAATTGCCGAATAAGACATCCCCGAGATTTTATAGTACGTATCATTCTCTGTTAATGTGCAAGAATATACTCCCGTGCTACCCGGACAGTTAATTAAATACTCATTTGGTGCATTACACAAACTACTAAACTCATTGACCGAGAATGTTTCTGTATCTCGCACACAGGTATTATTGGATGCAAGATTCTTTTCTAGATAAATTGTTTTTGTTCTGTCTTGCGAGGTTAAGTTCAGTCCTCTTACTATCAAATATGAATTGTTGTTTGATGTTGTGTTTCCTTTCATTAAAACCGTATCTGAAAGATTCAACGTCATATTCGTTTCGTTGAGAGTATAATTGAATTCTACGATTGTTTGATTTAATGAATCAGTTAAATTTATTGTATAATTTCCTTGTGGATAACTTATTGAAAGATTATTCGATCCATTTACGTAAACCTGGAGTGTCTCTGGTGAATTCGGCTGCCCCGTTGCGTCTTCTGTTATCATAGAAATTGTAGATTCACCTATATAGCTTGCACTGCTGTATGTTGGTGTTGTCTTATTTATGTATAAGATTAAAGCGGTTGAGTTCGAATTTCCCACCACATCACTAATGTAAAAATTAAATGTCAGGTTCCCTGTCCCAGGCAGGACGATTGTTTGATTAAAGATTGAGCAAGAAGAGCATCCCGTCTTATTTGCAGATCCATTTATCGAATATGTGAAATCTGCTTCTTCGCTGAAAGTTACCACGAGTGGAATCGTAAGTGTTGATGTATTCACCGTTGAAAGATTAGCGTAGCTTATCGAGCTGAATTGTGGGTTGGTTAAGGTGCCCAACGCTGAGTATGAATCTATTCTTGGATACAAAACACTTGTTGCCGTGTCATTTATTCTGAACCCGGTTGTGTTTAATGCCTTTTGAACTTGTGTAGAATTTAATGATACATTATTCTTTAGTTTTGAATATTGTTGTAGCATGGATATCGTCGCAGAAACAAATGGCGCCGACATGGAAGTCCCAGATGCCGAGACATAAGTTCCTCCTAATTGAGCAGAAAATATTCCAATCCCTGGGGCTAGAACTTCCCAGCCACTCCATCTTTGATAATACTGTGTGTCAGAATCACTTACCGCACCAACGGGGATTACACCGCTCAAGCAAGCTGGGCTAGAAATCCCGATGGTTCCATCGCATGTTGTCTTATCTGTTTTCGCATCACAGTTTCCTGCAGCAGCTACTACGCTAATGTTATTTGAAATTGCTGTTTGAATTAATGGGTCTAAGAGTGCGTTCGTACAGGTAGTTGCTTCGTATGCCCCATTCCCAAGGCTCAAGCTTATTGCGGTTATATTAAATCTTGTCCTATTTTCTATACACCACTCTATCGCAGAGGCTATTGTTGGATCATTTCCATATCCCGTTGCATTTAGAACCTTCATGGCTATTATTTTTGTTCCTGGTGCAGTCCCTCTATATGTTGCATGTTGAGATGAAATTATACCTGCCACATGTGTTCCGTGCCCGTGGTCATCGTCAGGGTTATCGTCACCGTTTATTTTATCATATCCGCCAATCACCACACAAGAAGAGGACTCATTGTTGTTCCCCCAACAGTTCCCAAATGCAGAGTGATTGTAATCTACCCCCGTATCTAAAACACAAACAGACTGTGTCGCCCCAGTTATATTTGTACTGTTTATTTGTACGCCCCAAACATCTGTCGCATTGATATTAGGAACTGCCACATCCAATATTGCTTTATATTCTTGAATTTCCGATATTATGATTTCATTATTTTTTTCTAATAATTCTTTTTCTGCTTTAGATACGTCTGCTACGAATCCCTTTACGAGAGAAAACTTTTTCGTCACATTTAAGTTTTCTTCTATGTTTATTACAGAAGAGATTTTCAAATCTTGACTTGGATTGTCTTTATATGTGATAATTACTTCTTCTGCACTTGAGATGGTTGCTAAAACTAAAATCGAGATTAACAAAAGTAAAGCTATACTCCTCCTTCTTTTTAGCATATCAATTTAAGTTTCTTGAGGATTATAAAGATTTCTAATCTCTTCTTAGTTTGTTACCTATCCAATCGGGTAATGAGAATGGTTCTTTGTATTCCGGCAAGTCTGCTTTCTCGTCGTTATTTACCCTTATTGCATTCCCCGCAAGGCTGATGCTCTCCTTCCCTATATCCCAAAGATCTACAGTTGTTTCACCAAGCCACCCGACATATAGGTAGATTGCATTCATTACCCCTCTTGGTGAAGTCAAGTCCACTGTTTCTTTTGAAAGAACAGAGCTCATTGATAGAAAAATCAGAATAACTACAACGGCCATTAGCGACCACTTGAAAAGTCTTAAGTGATGTTCAAACTTGAAGAAAAGTAGGCCAGCCACTGCAATGAAAAATAGTATTATCCATATTGTTATCATGGGATTATTATGTTATTGGGGTTTAATAAATTTTTGGATGTTGTTTTTTGTCAAATACCAAACCCTAACTTTTTATACTAAGTAAACTTGTAATTTTTAATATGGGTGGTAGAAAGTTCAAGGTATATTTATTTAGGCATGGGCAGACAGCGTTTAATAGAGACGGCATGTTTACAGGGTGGACGGATTCTAGAATTACTAAAAAAGGTCGCGAAGATGCAAAGATTGTTTCGGAGAGATTGAAGAAGAAGAAATTTCAAGTTGCGATTCATACTCGCTTAACACGCTCTAGAGAAACGCTAGATATTGTTATGAAAGATCATCCTGAATGTGTGTTAGTTTTAGAAGATGACCGAATGATTGAGAGAAATTATGGTCGCTTAAATAGATTTTTACACTGGGGTATTGTAAAGAAATTTGGAGCTAAGAAATATGACGAATGGCATCGAAGTTGGGATACTAGGCCTCCAAAGGGAGAAAGCTTTGCTGATGTTGAAGTTCGTGTTCGTAGTTTTATTAAAGATTTAAAGAAATTTATGAAAAAAAATAAGGTTAATGTTGCTATTTCTGCTCATGGGAATTCTATTAGGTTATTTAGAAAGATAATGGAAAAAGAATCACAGAAAGAGGCGATTAGTTGGTTTATACCTTATGATGGTGTTTTTGAGTATTCTATTTAGGGATTGTCTCTATGATAATGTCACAATCCTATTGTTCCTGGTGCTCTCCCATCTCCCTATCGAGAGCCTTTAGCGCCTTATAATCTTTATCGTATACTTTCTGTTCTGTTCTGTATCCTGGTTTGCCAGTGACATCGTCATTTGTAAGTGTTATTGGCTCCTCTGTTTGATCTGTGCTTTCTTTTTCTTTATGGAGCCCTTGCCTATATTCCTCTAAATCATCTTTCCTCACTACCCATACGTTAAAAGTTTCGGAATCTACTAGTCTTGCCTCCAAAACCCCCAACTTGCTCTCAGAACGAATAACTCCTGTGGCCGTTTGATATTCTGGGGATTCCTTTACCTCTCCGGAGATCCTTACTGTACCCTCGAAAGACCTTACCGCCGTAACAGATTTATCTTTATGTCTGAATGTTATTTCTACTGAATCGTCAGGCTCTGCTTGCGTCATGCCCATGCAAGAAACACCTATCCTTCTTTCTTTATATCCTGGCCCCTCTTCAGTGATGCTTCTATAAATCTTGCCGAGAAATTCCTTAACATCTCTATCTTTTGGCATAATCTATACACACGAAACAGCTATTTAAGGTTTTTGGTTGTTACTATTCCCGAGATACAACTAGCCTTTCCATAGTCCATGCAGGTTGCAGTAGGCTCTTGCAGAAATCGGCTCAAAGGGGAATTCGGCCTTTGGCTCTTGGCCTGATTTTAGAAATATCTTTGTCGTTTCTTTACCGTTTGTGGCTTCAATCCATTCAATGTAATGCTCCTCTGTCATTGGGTGGTTTATAGATCCTACTTTTACCATATTTCCTTCAACAATTGGAATGTGCTTCTCTCCTTTCTCTGGGTCCTCTGTTTTTTCATCTTGTTTTTTCATTGGTTGGCCGCAGCAAACTAATTCACCTTGTCCTTCATGCAAAACTTCGACTATGTTTCCACAGATTTCACATTTGTAAACTTCTCCTCTCTTTGTCATAATATCTTTTAGCTAATCAGGTATAAAAGTGTTTGCTCGGGGCAAGATATAAAAACTGTTGCAACTATGGATTCCAATGGAAGAGAGTTATGATGTTGTAATATTGGGGGCTGGTCCTGCTGGGATGACTGCTGGAATATATTCTGCTAGATATGCTCATAAAACCGTTGTAATAGGTGAGGAACTGGGTGGCGTTTGCGCAAAGGGAGGAGATTTTGAAAATTGGCCTGGAACCAAAAAAATAACTGGACTAGAATTGATGGAGAAGTTCAAAGAGCATGTTGAAAGCTATAACGTTGAGATATTACTAAAAAAGGTTACTGATGTTCAACAAGAGGGTGGTATTTTCGTTGTTAAAATGGGGGAAGAAGAAGTCCGTGGCAAGGCCATAATTATTTCATTTGGGACCAAACATCGTAAACTAGAAATTCCAGGAGAAGAAAAACTTCTTGGAAAAGGTGTAAGTTATTGTGCTACTTGTGACGGAATGTTTTTCAAGGGAAAGGATGTTGTGGTTGTAATTGGTGGCGCAGATTCTGCTGCGAAGGCTGCTCTTTATTTATCAGAGATTGCGAAAGAGGTTAAGATAATTTATAGAAAATCAGATTTAAGGTCTGAGCCAATATATAAGGAAAGAATTGAGAAGAAAGACAACATAGAGGTTATTTACGAAACCACCCCTGTTGAGATACTCGGGGAGAAAGGCGTTGAGGCGATTAAGGTCAAGGGGAAAGATGGTAAGGAAGTTGAAATACCCACACAGGGAGTTTTTATTGAGATTGGAGCCGTTCCTTGTAACGAAATCTTAACTAAATTGAAATTAGATCAGGATGAAGGGTGTTATGTTAAGGCAGGAAGGGGCATGGAAACTAATGTAGATGGTATTTTTGTTGCCGGGGACCTAACGGATAACAAATTGAAACAGGTTGTAACTGCTGCTTCCGAAGGTGCTATTGCTGCTCATTCTGCTCATGAATATTTACAAAAGAAATAGAGGAAGATGGTTAGTGTTGATAGAAAAAAGTGTATCGGGTGTGGTGCCTGTGTTGCTACATGCCCTGAAGGGTTTGAGATGAAGGATGGAAAGGCCAAGGCAAAGAAGGAAGTTCCATGTAGCAAAGAAGCTGAGTCTGGATGTCCTGTTGGTGCGATAAGTGTTTAGAAACACTTAAAAACTCATATGACATAAAATTCATATGAATAAATCAACATATTATGTGTTTTTTAGCAATCTTTCAAGCCCTCTTCGGATTTCAATAGTTGAAGCTTTAAAGGAAAGTCCACTTAGCGTTTCTGAATTGTCGAAGAAGTTAAAAGTTGAACAAAGTAAGTTGTCACATGCTCTTAGTAATCTGAGATGTTGCAATATAGTTAGCGTTGAGCAAGTTGGCAAAAAAAGAGTTTATTCCTTGAATAAGGAGACTATCGAGCCAATTCTTGATTTGATTGATGATCATGCTAAAACATTTTGTAGTGGGGAGTGTAATGGACAATGTCAAAAATGAAACTATACCTAGATAATGCTGCGACTACTCCGATTGCTCCTGAAGTTTTGAAAGAAATGAACGACTTTAGCGAGAAATACTTTGCTAATCCCTCTAGCCAGCATAGCCTTGGAAGAGAAGTAAGAAAAAAGATCGAAGGAGCCAGGAAGAAAATTGCTGACTTCGTTGGTGCTGATAAAGAGGAGATTGTTTTTACCAGTGGAGGGACAGAAGCCGATAATGTTTCTATCCGTGGTGTCGCCCTTGGAAATCCAAGTAAAAAACACATTATAACAACTGCCATTGAACATCCCGCTGTTTATGATACCTGCGAGCAGCTAAAGAAAGAAGGCTATAAGGTTGATTTTGTTGGCGTTAGTACAGAAGGAGTAGTTGACGTTGAAGACATTAAGAAGAAGATTACAAAGGATACTCTTCTGGTTAGTGTGATGCATGTTAATAATGAGATAGGAACCATCCAGCCGATTGGAGAAATCGGAAAGATCTGCAAGGAGAAAGGTGTTTACTTCCACACTGACGCTGTTCAGAGTTTTAATAAGCTTGATATAAATGTTAAGGAACTTGATGTTGATTTGATTAGTGTTTCAGGGCATAAAATCAATGGCCCAAAGGGAATAGGATTTTTGTATTCAAAAATCGGAACCAAGATGAAACCAATTGTTACCGGCGGTGGACAAGAGTTCAATTTTAGAAGTGGGACTGAGAATACTGTTGGAATAATTGGTATAGCAAAGGCTCTTGATGTTGAAATTGACAAGAGCCATGTTATGAAGGTTAGAGATTATATTATTGGCAAGTTAAAAAAGATGGATGGCGTAAAGATTAACGGCTCTGAGAAAGAAAGGATTTATCATAATATTAACGCTTCTTTTTATGGGATTGAGGGAGAAAGCTTAATGATTCTATTGGACGAGGAAGGGATTAGCGTTTCTACTGGCTCTGCTTGTTCGTCTAAAAAACTTGAAGAAAGTAGAACGCTGAAGGCACTTGATGTTGACGAGCTTTATATCCATGGGAGCCTGAGGATAACGCTTGGTAATGATATGGATTTTGAAAAAGCAGATTATCTCGTAGAAAAGATTGCCGCTGGTGTTGAAAAATTAAGGAAGATGAGTCCGTTTAAATTGGAGGGGGGAAAATGAAAAATAAGATTCACAAAGACTTGACATTCTATGAATTGATCAATGAGCATTCTGGTGCGGCTGAATTTTTAATGGAGAAAGGATTGATGTGTGGCGGTTGTCCTATGGCGCAATTAGAGACGATTGAGCAGGGTGCTTTGGCTCATGGCCTGGATCCAAAGAAGTTGATTAAGGAATTAAATGACTTGAAGAAAAAATGAGCAATACAGACTATAACAAAAATGTTCTTGAGCATTTTAAGAATCCAAAGAATATGGGAGAGATGGAAAATCCCGACGCAGAAGGCACAGTTGGGAATCCAACGTGCGGAGATGTAATGAAGATTATGTTAAAGATAAAAGATAATAAGATTGAGGACATTAAGTTCTTGACTTTTGGATGTGCTGCTGCAATTGCCACTTCTTCGGTATTGACTACATTGGCTAAGGGAAAGACGCTTGATGAAGCTAAGAAATTAACAAATAAAGATGTTGCTGACGCTTTGGGAGATTTGCCAAAGTTAAAATTTCATTGTTCTAATTTGGCAGCGGATGCTTTACAGAAAGCAATAGAAAATTACGGTCAAAAATAATAAAAAATATATGGACTTATCACTTCCCTTTGCGACAAGTCCATGAGTATAAAGTTAAAAATCAAAAAGGTTTATTTTTTCTTTTTCTTTTTTGCAGCTTTTTTCTTAGCAGGTTTCTTCTTAGCTACTTTTTTCTTTGCAGCTTTTTTCTTAGCAGGTTTCTTAGCAGCTTTTTTCTTTTTCTTCCCACCTCGAGCCATCTTTGCTTCACACACGTTACCCTTACCATCTACATAGTATAGGTGACCTGCTTTACGCTTTACCACATTTTTTACAACAACTTTTCCCATATTATCAACCTCCTTTTGATTTGATAAGTTTTTTAACCAATGGAAGTATTTAAACCTTTCTGAGTCTCCTCGAGAAATGACACTATTTTAAAGGAATCTCTAATAAATATCTCCCTTCCCCTCGGAGATTCAATTTCCAAGGTTTCACGTCGATGATTTTGACAACTTTCTTTTCAGTGTCTAGCCAAAGAGCTTTAAATCTGGGGCAGAAGAGTGAATGGATTGAAAATGTTCTGTATTCCCCCATATCAAACAGAAGTGGTGAAGAATTTCTTTTGAACATTAATCCTGTTGAAAATACTGAGACTCTTTTTACTTTTATTGCTCTCTTCTTGTTTCTCTCGTCGGTGTAAGTGAAATTATTCAAAGCCATCTTCTCTCTAGCTTCTTTTTTAGATATTCGTGATAGATCTTTTTTACATTTCTATCATTGACAACGTTATGATGTATGAACCCTCCTCCGAAGGCCTTTGGGATATGCATAAGCTCATGTATGATAACCTTGTCTTGTTCCTCCATCGGAAGCTTATCAAATCTCTCAGAAATAACCTCTACAAGATAAAATCCCTTCTTCCTTCCCATCGCGATCCTCATTGCTTTTCCTAGGGCATGGCATCTTGCTATTGTCCTCCTCGCCGCAGAGCCAGTGCTTCTCAAAAATCCTATATGTTCAAAATCCAGATGTGGCCAACCCATAATATTTACAATCTCTTCCGCTCTTTCTCTTAAGTCTGGGGCATCATGATATTTTATCGGCATAATGTATTTATATCAAATGAGCTTATAAGGTTTGTGAAATATTATTGTGCTCAACTAGTCATAATTTCTATTCCGTCTCTATGGTTCAGCGGGTGATCCTTCCCTACTGGCATCTTCGTTCTTATGTCTACGGCCTTTACAAACCTGTCTCCGATATCTGTGTGTAAATAATATGCAAAGTCTAACGCCGTTGAGCCTTTTGGCAACAAGAAACAATCTGGGAGAACATTTCCTTTTGAATCTGCTAACTTAGATCCTGCTGGGAAAATTGCAATGTATTTTAAGAGTTCAAAGATTGCTTTATCTAAAACCTCTTGAACGCCCGTTGAACCAAAGGCGTCTAAGACATTTTTTTGAATAGATTCTAATGCTTCTTCTTGTTTCTCATTTGTTTTGTCTTCATGGATTGTGAATGTCTTTTCTCCTGGTATATAATCTATCAATCCTGCATTAGCAGCCTGCCTTAAAGAAAGTTCTGAATCTGCCGAGGTTGGAATTACAATTATGTCTGGGAATTCTTTCTTTATGATCTCAATATTTTCTTTTGCGCCCTTTTTGTCTGCTTTGTTGGCTGATATTATCATTGGTTTTGTTAGATGTCTTAATGTTCTTGCAAAATTCAATAAATCTTCTTTTGACCATGCAGAAAGTTTTTCTGTGTCTAGCTTTAACTTTAGAACTGCATCTTTCACGTCATCTTCTTTTACGCCAAGTCCACTAAGTTGTTTTGCGATTGCTACAGAGAATTCTTGTTTTGTTGATGAGATTGTTCTTGATAGCTTTTCCCAAACCCTGTTGATTATACCCAAATACCATTTGTTTAATTCATTTTCTAACATCCTTACGTCTTCAAGTGGATTTCCTTCTCCCTCTTTTCCTTCGGAGTCTGTTGTCCCAGAGATGTCTACTATTTGTATGAAGCAATCTGCCTTTCTTAAATCATCTAAGAATTTGTTTCCTAGTCCCTTTCCTTCGCTTGCTCCTTCTACTAAGCCAGCTACATCCATTAGCTCTACTGGGACAAATCTTGTTTCTCCGTCGCAATATCCTGTTCTCGGATTACACTTTACGCCTAATTCTTTACAGAGAGCATTTACTCTTACATATCCCATCCCATGGTTTGGCTCTATTGTTGCAAATGGATAGCTAGCTATTAAAACATCTGCTAGCGTTGCTGCCTTGAAGAATGTTGACTTTCCACATGATGGTTTTCCTACTAATCCTAATAGCATAAATTATGAAGAATGTCTAAGTTTAAAAGATTAAGGATGCTGTGACTCTTCGGATTCTTTTTGATCAGTTGACACATACCTTCCAGTTCCGTCCCCTACTCTTGCTATTAGTCCTGCCTCTAGCAAAACATCTACTGCGTGTTGGACATATAACGGGCTTAATCTTGTGTCTCCTCCAAACTCCCTTTCGAACATGGCGCCTTTGTGGTATCTTGCCATACTCCCTAATTGTGGTAGGGTTAGCCCCTCTTCTTCTTGGCGTATCTCGCGACAAACTTGACTTACGGCCTCCCAATGCTCATTGTTCTCTTGCTTGTCTTTTAATTCGTGGAACACCTCTTGCCAATCCATGATATTATATAGTATTTAGAATTTATAAGAATTATTGTGGTAGGGTTTACTTCCTATTATTTGTGCCATCGCCACTAATAACCGGCCTTCTGTGTGGTAAGCAGTATAGCCTATCCTCGTTGCCCATTCCACCAAGAGAAACATGGATGTCTCCGTTGTTGCTTAGTACGCGCATAATTTCATTAAATGTCGCTAGGTGGTCTCTCTCGGCTGGATCTACCCCCATCTTTGTCATCAGCTCCGGTTCATCATAATATACTGTGTGCTTTGGGTCTGACATATATCTCAGAAGATCTTTCGTCCTATCTCCCACCTCGTCTCCAAAAAAAGGTCTCATTATCCAATTATTGCGCTTGTTGGTTTTTTAAGGATTTATGTGATAATATGCAAGGATCACAAGATTTATATAGGATTTCAATGATTCTTTTATATCGAGCCTGTAGCTCAGCCAGGTAGAGCGCTGGTCTTATATGAGTTCGTTTCGCGAGAAGCGGATTTTTCTTAGAACTCTAAGAATGCCAGTGGTCAAGGGTTCAAATCCCTTCAGGCTCATTTCTAAGCCCTAGCTATCTTTTTATCTCCTTGCCGCCTACTATTAATGTTGAGGGTGGGTTGTCCAACCTTCCATGATCTATGACATGATCTACGTTTCTAATAATCTCTTCTTTTATTTGGGATATTTCTTTTACCGGGCTTTCCCCAGACGTGTTAACAGAGGTTGTGATAAATGGAACACCAGATTTTTGAATTTGGTTTGTAAAATCATTTTTTGGGATTCTGACACCTAGTAGATCTGTTTCTGAGCACCAACTCAAGAATTTTGGATTTTTCTTTTTCAGTATTAATGTGTATGGGCCTGGCAGATATTTTTCAATTAGTTCTTCTGCCTCTTCGATGCAGTTTTCTTTTATCCAACCTTTGCTGGGAGCTATGACCGAAAGTGGGTTTCCCTTGTCTCGCCCCTTAATTTCCTTTATTTTAATTACTGCCTTTTCATCCAATGCATTACATCCGATTCCGTATATTGTGTCTGTTGGATAGATAAAAATCTTCCCAGCCAATATTTCTTTTGTCATTTTGCTTTCTTTCATTTCGAATTGAATCCTTTTGGGTTTAAAAGATTTGTTTTTGCATATATTTAAATAATAGATTTTCTGGTATGTTTTATGGCAAAGCAAAAAAAGCTTTATAGGACAACAGGGAAGAAGAGGAAGATTGCTGGTGTTTGTGGTGGTATTGCTGAATATTTGGATGTAGATCCGACAGTAATTCGATTGATCTGGGTTATCGCTACACTTGCATATGGTGTTGGATTACTTGCATACCTTCTTGCTTGGTTAATTATGCCTGAAAAGTAAAGCTGTTTAATGTTTAAGAATCTAGAAAGGGTATTATTTTTTACAAAGAGCTAGTGCGTAGGATTTATCTGGTGAAGTCCATATTCCTACGTCGTCGAAATATAACTTCATGAAACTCATAAAATCTTCTTTTGTGTATTTGTAAGACACTGAGACTAAAATTTGATCTCCTTCATTTAAGACTATCTTTTTGCCCTGGAATTCTATTACATTATCCTTAAGAATTGTATAGTAAAGTTCTACTCTAGAATTTTTGAATCTGACCCCTAGCTTTATGTCTTTTTCTTTTAATCCGATCTGCATTGGTATGTGTTTTAGAAATTCATTAACTTCCTCGTTGTTATAGGACCTTAGAATCTCTTCTGGGTGCCTGTTGTCCAACCCATTTCCTATTAGCAGATAGTCCCCTCCCTTCATACTGCTTCTTACTTCGTAAAGTAACTCATTTATCTCAAAATTCCCCAGAGTGTTCCCTAGTAGCAAAAATAAGTTTTTTTTGAAATCTCCTACCCTTAGAAGGTTGGATACATTCTCAATGTTTTCAAAATCAGATATATTCCATTGGAATTTTACAACTTCTTCAACGTCTGTTTTTCTTATTCTCGTTAGGGCCTTTTCTACCATATAATCACTTATATCTATTGGGCAATATCTCATCCTAACGTTCCCTTTTAATTTGTCTATGAACAAAACCGCCTTCTTCCCATCACCACAGCCAAGATCAACAAGGTTGATTGTTTCACCTTTTAATTTTTTAATTATAAAATTCATATTTTCATTTATTAGGTCTATTTCTTTTTGAATTAGATATTTCTGATAGGCCTCTGAGTTCTCTAGGTCTAGAAATGACTGTGCTTGGTCTGGCCTCAGGTACCATAGCTTAGAATCAGCGATATTCCAAATTCTTGTGTTTCCTTCTAGGGAATATCCCCTTTTTATTAGCTCCTTGAAGATTAAGTCATTAATCTGCTTATTTTGCTTAGCAACCATATTAGATTTAAGGTCTTTTCTTTTTTATGTCTTTTGTTTTACTTTCAGGATACGACAGTAGTGAAAAATGTAGTAAATATGGTTATTTTTGTTTTTTAGCGTAAGTTTTAAAAGCAACTTTCATTTCCTAGTTTCATGCTCTCGTAGTCTAGTGGCCAAGGATGCCGCCCTCTCAAGTTGGGAGAACTATTCGATGAGATGAAACTCTCCAGTCCATTTTTGGACAACAGCAATTTCCGCGAGGTGATGAAAATCTCTCGTAGATTTTACGGAGAACGGCGGTGACCCGGGTTCAAATCCCGGCGGGAGCATAGGGGTGTGTCCCAAATTAATTTTTGGATATGAAAATGGACAGAAGAAAAAATAAACCCCTTGATTTAAAAAAACACTTAGTGGATACTACTGCAGTAATCTCGTTTACCTATCCTCCTCTTGCTATCGCGGAGGTAAGAAGGCTTGGCGCCTCGGTCTCTATATGGTCAAGGCTGAAAGGAGCTGGCTTTGCATATCTCGGAATGGGTTCTGTATTTTCCAGGGGAAGAGATCTTTCAAGAATGCTTTTTAGGGTCCCTAAGTCTGGAAGAGAAGGTCTTCAGATTTTCCATGATTCTATTTACTCTGGAGCGTTTGCTGCAGCTTATATCCCACTTGTCAACATGTCCTCCGGAGCAACTGCGGCTGAAGCCTTTGGCAATTCGCCATCTTATGCCTTCGTTGGTGCTGTTACTGGACCCCTAACTGGCGGAGTTATTGATGTGGGAAGAGATCTGATGGGAATTTCAGAATGCAAAAGGGGATGGTATCCCAAGGCTATTAAGAATAGAAGTCCCCGGGTAAAGAAATTGATTGCTGCCGGTCTGGTTGCCGCATCTCTTATGAGCATGGCTAAAATATATTCACCAGATGATAAATGCACGTTGGGATATAGCCCTGAAACAGAGCAGCTGGAACAAAAACTTGTTCGCTGACTTTTGGAAGGTTGTCAGCGTGTGGATATTTTTCACTTAATTCTTGATTGCTAAAGTTTATAAATTGAAGATCTGTTTAATTCTTATCCCCCTATAGCTCAACGGTAGAGCACGTGGCTGTAGAAGTGCGCTGGACATGGTACTATTTTGTACATAAGGATGAAAGCGTTTTAGT
>NZCX01000007.1 GCA_002688415.1 Candidatus Pacearchaeota archaeon | reverse complement strand
TCCCCCTCGGACTCACCACGTGGACAGAAAATATAGAAATTTTGGACCGCTTCCATCACAATTTCCCTAACTTTCACACCCTGTCTGATGTCTCCATCAAAATCTAATAAAACAAAAACAATATATAAAGAAAATTGCAATTCATAATATATATTCTAATACAAAAATTACTTAAAAGGTGGTTGCCTTTCTAATTTATATTCTACTTGGGGCGAACGAGTATGATAAATCATACGAATACTTAAATACAACTTAAGCATCTCTAAGAGATGGGAAAACAAATGAGAATTCCTCACTACCTTGAAAGGCCCGCTAGGGCTGTAGAGTGTGCCACTTCACAATTTTTTGGAATCGGGATGGGGATAGCCTGTGTGGTAGTTGGGTGTAGACCATTACTACAACTAAGAAGAAGAGTTAGACCAGACCTAGAACCCATAGCGTACTCAGCCCCGGGAGAAAGATTTCTTGACGGATATCAATCAGTCAGAGGAGCATTTGGATTTCGAACAGCCAGGGGACACCAAACATCTTAAAAACCTACCAACATATTATTATCCAAGAGGTAATCAAATGAAACATAAGCTATCTATCACCTTGGCACTTTTGGGCCTATTCCTACTAGCGCAATTAATTGGAATTTTAGTTCTCAATGCCTACAATCAGCCAATTAGCACTTCATTAAATCAAACAAACCAATCGCAAGAAGGCATTAAACAATTACCTTTCGACTTAGATGAAACTGAGGAGTCAAACATACCCAGCCTAATGCTATCAATAATACTTGCATTTTTACTTTTCTTCTTTCTAATGAAATACGATATGAGATTCATTATCAAGGCCTGGTTTTATCTTGTAATAGTTTTAGCACTTAGCGTAAGTCTAAATGCCTTCATTGGCAACACCATAATTGAATCATCAATTTTGGCCTTAATAATAGCCATACCTCTAGCAACACTAAAAATCTTCAGGCCGAGTGTTTTGATTCATAACGGGACAGAGCTCCTAATCTACCCTGGGATAGCTGCCATCATCGCTCCAATCATTAATGTTTTGGGAATGATAATTCTCTTAATCTTAATAGCCCTCTACGACGCATGGGCAGTTTGGCATTCGGGAATCATGCAAAAAATGGCAAAATATCAAATGGAAGAAGTAAAAATATTTGGAGGTTTTCTAATCCCACACATAGATAGAAAAACAAAAGAAAAACTGAAAAAATTAAAGCAAAAATACACTAAGCTAGAGCTACAAGAGAAGCTGAAGAAAAAAAGATTCAGGATTAACGTTGCAATCCTCGGAGGGGGAGATGTTGTGTTCCCGATAATAGCAATGGGTGTTTTTATGAGAACCTTCCCAGAAGCATCCTTATTTGGAGTTCCAGGCTTAGTGCCAGCATTATTTATCCTTGTAGGAAGCTTCATAGCCCTAGTGCACTTATTCTTAATAACAGAGAAGAAGAAAGCATATCCCGCAATGCCTTGGATCTCAACTGGAGCTCTTCTTGGAATGTTGGCTTGGTGGTTAACTTTCGTAGCTTTCTAGATAAAAACCTTTAAAAACTGAAATCATTATGCTCAATTATGTA
The DNA here is from genome assembly GCA_002688415.1 of Candidatus Pacearchaeota archaeon. Classification (GTDB taxonomy): domain Archaea; phylum Nanobdellota; class Nanobdellia; order Pacearchaeales; family GW2011-AR1; genus JAGVXH01. The sequence goes on along the minus strand of NZCX01000007.1, from coordinate 9,348 downwards.
ATGTGGGTGGAGATAGCCCCTGATTGTCAAAAAATAATCTTTACATTGCGTGGGTAGTTTAGTGGTAGAATAACTGGCTTCCATTATCTCTTAGGAGAAACCAGTTGACCCGGGTTCGAGCCCCGGCCCGCGCATTTTTTATTTTTTTAATGGGCCTTTCTTATGGAATACCGACTTATCTCTTAAGCTAGTATGATCTTGTTCCTGAGCAAAATTCACAGCTGCCTCATGAATAACGCTATCCGCTTCTTCTCTCTCGTGAGAAACGCCACAAACGTGCTTACCATGACAATTATACGACAAAACATAATGCCCCTGTATGAGCTCTGATTGAGATCTGAATAAAGATGCCGGACTTACACTATTGGAAATATCCTTAACACAGTAATTCCAACGGACAGAGGACTCTCTTCCGTCCCCACCGCTTACCTCTATTACTCTCCGTGCCACAAGAGAGAAAGCTCTACAACCTTTATAAAAATTATTATACTAAAGAACTTATTTCTTCATGGCCTTTCTTTGCGTAACACCAACATCAACCTTCTTTGGCTTTACTGTCTTAGTATGTTTCTGTGTTTTCACAGCTTCTTTTTGTGCAATCTCCTTAACCTCTACACCTGATTTCTCTTTTTCCTTTTCTGCCTTTTTATCTTGCTGGTCTTCTCTTCCTTCTTTAATATCTTTCTCTGCTTCTTCTTGTTTCTTAACCTTTGCAACAGCCTTCTTATCAACTTTTTTTAGCTTCTTTTCATCCTTAGCCATCTTGAACTTAACGGCTTCTGGGATTTCAGCCAATCTAACATAAACAATTCCTTCTTTCTTCTCGGCAATAACCTTAACTCTTGGAAGTGGTTTACGAATCCCCCTATGCCAGATTTCATTATTCAAATATTTATCAATTTTAACTTTCTTAACGTCCCTATCTTCAACCTTCATGTGTTTAGCTAAGAACTCTTTCAAATACTTAACAGCTTTTTTTGCCTTCTTGTATTCTGGTGCTTTCAAAAAAGCTCTTCTTAATGGAACAACATATTCTCTAACAAGCTCAGGTTTCTTATCTTCTTTTTTCTTGGTTTTCTTAACTGGCTTCTCTGTCTTGGGATCTTCCTTGGCCTCAGTCTTACCATCAATCTCAGCAATAGCTTTCTTGTTTTCCTCGTTATTCTTAAGATCGTCAAGCTTCTTAACTTCCTTTTTCTCAGGAGCTTTCTTTGCTTTTTCTTTTACTGGCTTTTTCTCTTCTACCATTTTAACCTAGATAATTCTTCTTAGCCCTCCTCGGCTTCATCTTTAATTTTCTAACTCTCCAGTTTCTCTTAACGTGTGTATGTCTTGAAGGATGAACTTTCTTCCCCTTACCATATTTCTTAAGAACTGTCCAAAATGGGGCCCACTTAGTCTGCTTTCCAACTTTTGCTAAATGCCTTTTCTTACTAGAGGCTACCTTTTGTTTCCTACTTGCCATCTTTTACAGCCTCCTTTTCTTCTCCGCTATTATCTTTGCCCTTAACTTCTTCTACTTCTGATTCAACAACATTTTGTTCAACTACTTCTTCGTCTAAAACCTCTTCTGCCGAAGGCTTAGGTAATATTTGAACAATGGTTTTTTCTAACTCAAGACCTGGCTTTTCTCCAACTTCAATAGAATCTAAGAAATCTCTTCCCTTTTGTGTTAATCTTCGACCAAATTGAAACTTTGTAACTTTCTCAACTAATCCTGCTGCCTCAGCCTGTTGCAATATAACTCTTATAATCTTACCTGAAGATTTTCTAAACTTGTCTGGCTTTCCACCTCTATCTTTCTTGGTACCATATCTTGTCCTTAATTTACCAACACCAACAACACCCTTAATGTAAAGCTGTCTAAGTATTGATGCTGCACGAGTATACCAAAAATCATCTTGAGCAGGTGGCCTTGCTCTCGAAACTCCACTCTTAACGAAACCAGCCCAAACAGGTATCTCAAACTCTGGAATCTTCTTTAAAGCTTCAGCTAAAGCAGGAACATATTTTTCTGCATCTTGAACATATATCGTTTTAGCCATGTTTCTTAATCGGCCTTCCTTTCGGAAGTAAATCGTCTCGTAAGACTTTAACCTATTCTAATTCCACATTTTGCATTTATAAAGCTTACGATCAAGAATAATCACAATAAAACTTAAAAAGGGAAATCCTTGTGAATTGTGATGGAACGAGTAATAAACGACAGAATCCTCTACAGGGGGTCACAGAAGCTTGATGATGGCTCAACAGACGAAGAGACAATAAGAGAAATGACAGGAAGAGCAACTGCGCCCGGCTTTGAAGAGGGAGACAATGCATTTTATAAATTAGATGGGAAGCAATGCCGCCAACAATAGAATGCCACACTTTGTATACCCCGAAACAAATACAATCAAAATGCTTGATAAGATTGATGAAATAATTAGAAATGAAAGAACCTGGATAATAGGTGGGAAGAAAAGGACTAATGCGGAAGCACATCAGAGCGGAAGACCGCAAATAGACGCATTTAATAGAAGATATAGAACAAGGTTGGCAAGCCTAATCGCGAGAGCAAGAAACGAACAAATTGTGGGAACCGCGAGCTACTCCACTAATTAATCTTTTAAACTTCTTTTCTATTAAACTTCTATGAGAGAATTCGTATATTACTCAAAAAGCGCTGTAACCGCTGGAAACTTCATAAAAGATGACCTAATGAAAGCAGGAAGAATGGACATCGTCTGCAATGTAATAATTTCAACATTCTTTATATCAAATGAAATGCGAGACGACGTAAAACTACACCTAATATTTGATGGGCCACCAAAACCACCAAGACATTTGATTCTAGAATCAAATCAAGAAATGCCGATCTCAAAAAAGAACATAGCAGGACTAATAAAAAAATTACTCTACAAGTCTCCAGATAAAGAAGGATTAAAAGAAATAATGCCCGGATGTTCTGCAGAAAAGAAAAGCTTTGAGCATCTCGTAAATGAGTTAGACAAAGATGGAAAAGATGTATTCTTACTTGAAGGGAGAGGAAAAGATATCAGAGATCTAGAGCTAAAAGGAGATGAAGTTTATATTATTGGAGACCATGAGGGATTTCCAAAAGATAAGAAAAAGTTCCTGAAGATGATCGACAAGATATCTGTTTCTCCAAAAACACTTTTTGCATCTCAGGTCATAACAATAATCAATAATGAAATAGACCGCCAGATATAAAAACCCTTTAACATTATTCTAAATATGGTAAGAAAGGCAGCAAAATTTGTAATCCAAGGATCTGTGCAGGGCATCTTCTTTAGGCAATTCATTAAAGAAAAAGCAGAACTTTTGGAGCTAAAAGGGTTTACAAGAAATCTAACAGATGGGAACGTCGAAATAATAGTCGAGGGAGATGGTGAAAAAATCCAAACCTTTGGAAATATGTTAAAAGAAGGCCCAGAACATGCAAGCGTTAGAAACATTCAATTCGAAGAAAGAAAATGGAATGGCGAATTTAAAGATTTCAAAATCCTGAGGTTTTAATGGCAGAGAAATTTTTTTGGGCTGACGCTTTGGCGGATAGAATCATTAAAGAAAAAGGCGACAAGAAAGAATACGTATGCGCTTCTGGCATAACTCCATCCGGACAAGTTCACATCGGGAACTTCAGAGAGGTTATTACCACAGACATGGTAGTTCGTGCGCTGAGAGATAAAGGGAAAAAAGTAAAATTTATTTACTCGTGGGATGATTTTGATAGATTCAGAAAAGTTCCAAAGGGTGTTGACAAAGGCTACGAAAAATACCTGGGAATGCCAATAAGTGACATACCTTCTCCATTCAATAAAGGCATGTCATACGCTGAATTTAATGAAAAAGAATTCGAAAACTCTTTAAAAAATGTACACATTGAACCAGAATTCATTTATCAAAGCGAAATGAACAAAAAATCATCTTATGCCGACCTAATAAAGCTGGCTTTGGGGAAAAAAGAAACAATCGTCAGTATTCTTAACAAATACAGGAAAGAACCTCTTCCTAAGGATTGGCTTCCGATAATGATCTATTGTAAAAAATGTAAAAAAGATACCACGAAGATAACATCCCACGATGGATATAATATTTCTTATAAATGTGAATGTGATTCAGAACAAACTGTAGATATAAGAAAAGAAGGCATAATTTCTATTAGATGGAGAGTGGATTGGCCATTAAGATGGTTCTATGAGAAGGTAGACTTTGAACCAGGTGGAATTGACCATAGTGTTCATGGGGGATCATTCACAACAGCAAAAGAAATATCAAAACAGGTATTTGGATTTGAGCCACCAATTTACCAATTCTATGAATGGATAAGCATTAAGGGTGGAGATGCATTTTCGTCATCAAGTGGAAATGCAACAACGCTAAAAGAGGTTGGAGAAATTTATACCCCAGAAGTACTAAGATTTCTATTCGTGGGAACAAAGCCAAGATCTGCATTTGAAATAAGCTTTGACAACGATGTAATAAAACGCTACGAAGATTTTGATATGCTAGAGAAGAAATATTTTAATGGGGATGCCAACCCAAAAGAAAAAAGAATGTATGAGCTCTCAATTATTAAAATTCCTAAAAAGAAACCAGAAAGAGAGGGGTTCCGGCATCTTGTCTCGCTTGTCCAAATAGGAAAAACAGACAACCTAAACCAAGAATCAAAAGATAGAGCAGAAAAAGCTAAAAGCTGGATAGAAAAATACGCCGGAGACGACATAAAATTTGAAGTTAGAGAGAAAATTGAAGCAGGACTAACCAAAAAGGAAAAACAAGTTCTGCTAAAGTTAAAAGAAATACTTGAAAAGAAAACGTACAAGAATGATCAGGAGTTATTTAGCAGTTTTTATGAGATTCTCGAAAAAGAAAAAATACTGAATACTGAATTCTTTGACATAGCGTATAGGGCAATAATTGGAAAGAAAAAAGGACCTAGGCTTGCTAGTCTGATAATCAACATTGGGCAGAAAAAAGTTATAAAGCTGCTAGAGACAATCAAATAATCAAACTAGTCTCAACTTCGCAACATTATTCTCAAGACTATATTCTTCCGTTTCTGTTACCAATCTAAATTCAATCTCATCAATATTCCTAGAGGATAATCTAAAATTCTCTATGCTAAATGTCGTAATGGTCCCAACATCAACATCCTTCAGCTCGAACTCTTCTTGCTCTTTGCCATCTCCCTCAACAATCAAACTAACGGCCTTTGCCTCGATCAAGCCTTCATTAACCAAGCTAATATTAAAGTTAAGATAAACACCCGACTTATCCGCAGAAACATTCTTGTAATAAATCTCTGCCTTGGGCTCAATAGAATAAAGTCTTATCAGATCGTCAACAAATTCATCACCCAGCTCTTGGTCGCATGCAAAATAAGGGTAAAGAACTGATGACTTATTATCAACATGATCATATCCAAAAACATGTAACAATTCGTGAATCTCAACGACAGGCTCCTCACACTGAGATCTTCTTTCCTTGTACAGCTCCTCATATAACAATATCTCCCCTTGAAGTATCAACGGATAAAGGCTTAAGTTCAAAAACTTACTCGGACCACCCTCTCCTGTTATAAAAATATTGCCAGCCTCCGAAACCCTCTCCTTTGAGCAACTAACTAAGACGTCGGCTTCCTCTCCTGTAGTTTCTTGGAAACTTATTATTCCAACCCTATCTTCCAATACTCCAAAGGCTTCTATCATCTTAGAAATTTTATCGTCACTACATGCCGAAATAAAACTATATGTCAGATCATTATGGTTAAATCTCATATTCGGATAAAACTGAGATAAAGAACTAGAAACATTCTCATCGGCCTCCGGTAGCCCCTCAAGTGTTCCTTGCAAAAGCATCTCTTTTGTTTCGCCAGGAAGAAAATTCCAAAAGTATGTCCCGAACAAGCCAACAACTATTAGAAACATGACTATCACCGCCAATTTTTTCAACCACATGAATTAAAACAGTAAAATTAGTTTAAATAATTACTTCTTCTTAGAACTTTTCTTTTTGGATGGCTTCTTTTTACTCTTCTTGGTAATCTTTTTAGCTTTCTTCTTACCCGTGTGTCCACCAGAAACAAGCTTCTTCGCCACAGATGGAATCAGCTTCCCATCTTTTGCCAATTTATTGTCTTCCAAAACTTTTGTAGCAATCTGAACTTGTTTCATCAAGTGATCCATCCTGAACTTCGCACTCTTTGCAATTTCATCATACCTATGTAATCTGCCAGCCAGGTTATTCAAAAGTGCATTGGCCTCATCAATTCCCATGCTAACGTTACTGGGTTCAACAATTTCAACAGAAGCAGGCATATAATCAAAAATGATGTCAAATAACTCTTTCAATGTTCCCACTTCTAACTCGATCTCTGCGAAACAAGTAAACATCCCTTTAGATTCCGCAATCTCTTTAGGATCATTAAGCTTCAAAGATTCAACTTTGACTCCCTTCTTGGACTCTAGCCGCTTGACATGTGTCTCTAAAGACTGTTTTAAGTAATCAGCCGGCTTTCCCATCATCTCAACAACAATTATTGCTACTACCATTTTATGAAAAAAGCAAATATCCGATAACCAGAACCAAAAAACCCAAAAAGGCATAAATTGAATATGACTTTATCTTCTCATTTTTTGACTCGTAGGCAACATCGTTTTCTTGCTCTACTGTTTTAGAAGATTTTAGGTTTATAACTGTTTTGGGCGTATCATTAAGTTCCATTATAACCGTCCCCGAAGTTCTAATATAAGTATTAGGTTCTCCCTCTTCCTCATCGGGCGAATCGTGTTCTTCGTCAGGATCATCTTCATCATTACCTTCGCCATCTGCCTCATCTCCTTCTTCGTCCTCTTCATTTTGATAAGTTTCATCTCCCGAGACACACGCAAGTCCCTGATCTTTGATATTTTGTAATGTCACGGATCCTATACCCGAAACAGATATCAAATCATCAACGCTATCAAAAAATCTCCCGTCCACAATTCTTTGAGCATATGCCGGACCAATTCCGGTCAACAAATCAAGATCTTCTAATGAAGCGGAATTTATATCAACCTGCCCAGAATCACATTCGGCAAAGACAAAACTAAAAAGAAACAAACCAATAAACAGAACTAATTCAAATTTCATCTTATCAATATATTAAAGCCCCAACTGCAACTGACATGTTAACTAAAAACCACAAAAAATAAGCTAGCACAATCGGCCGTTCCTTATGAACAATACCATACATCATCCAAGGAATATTTAAAGCTGCGAGAGTTAACCAAGATAAAACTGCAATATCTCCAGCACTTTTATAGAAATAGATTTGCCAAAGTTGGGGTATCATCATCATAGGTCCAACAAATGCAACAATAATTAAAAAACGGTCTAAAAGTCTTACCCAAAATTTGGGATGTGGATAATCTTGTAAAAGTTTTTTCACCCTCTTTCTCTTGCTTATATGATGTAACCCATCACTATTCCCCATTTTTTTCAATCCACCTCTTGTATTTATCCACGAAATCCTCATATATAACCTTTACCCTACGACCTTCTTTATCTTTGCTGGCAACCCATATTTCATTAAAAACCCCTTTTTCTAGATAAGTTTTACATTTCTGTTTTTCAACTTTAGAAAGTGTATTGTTTTGCTTAACCTCTACACCTATAACTTGAAATAAATCACCCCTTCTTTGGAAACAAACAAAATCAGGAAAGCCCGTTCCGATTGTCATAACTTTATTAAAAGGATTAAACTTTCTTTTAGCAGGAATTACAGATTCTGATTCTAGATCAACATTATTTGTCCATTTGTCGACGACAAATCCCTTCTCAGCCAAGTCCTTTCTAACTCTCAACTCAAACTGTGAGCCACTTGATCGACTCTTGCCGCCACGCTTAATATTCTCTTTCTTCTTAAGAATGAGATTTCCTTTTTCATCAACCTCTGACTTAAACTCTGTTTCTTTTTCTGGGCTCACCACTTCCATAAAGAATTGAAAACAAGCCAGTATTTATTCTTTATCATAAGCTTTTTATACCCTCGAGGATATATAAGAAAGATTAAAATGTTGCAAAACCAGCTCTTATTGTTATTCATTTTCCTTGTGCTCTCTGGATTTTTCTCAGGAATCGAAACCGCGCTAATGTCTTTAAACAGAATCAAGGTAAAATCACTCCTAAAACAAAAAAAGAAAGGCTCAAAGATTCTCGCAAAGCTAAAGGAAAATCCTCACAAACTGATCATAACAATTCTTATAGGAAACAATGTTGTAAACATCGCGGCAGCATCCCTAGCAACGGTTGTTTTCTCACAAATATTTGATTCTGCAGTTATAGGGATTTCTACTGGTATAATGACTATTCTAATCCTTATCTTTGGTGAAATAACACCGAAAACAATCGCAGCATCAAATGCAGAGGCAATTGCGCTAAGCACTGCTCCGATAATATATAGCCTGTCTATAATCTTATCGCCCCTAGTGTGGTTATTAGAAAAATTCTCACGTGGGGTGAATAAACTAATTGGAGTAAGTGGCGAAGAAAAGCTTTCAGAAGAAGAACTAGCCACGGTTGTAACAATGGGAAGGAAAGAGGGTATATTAGAAAAAGAAGCTGCAGAAATGATGCACAATGTAATCAAATTCGGAGAAACAACTGCGAAAGAGATCATGACACCAGAAGTAGAGATGGTTAAGATCGATGGCAACAAAAAAATAAGTGAAGTCCTTGATTTCATTGTAAAAACACCCTATTCAAGATATCCAGTTTATGATAAGAATGAATCTGAAATCATCGGGATAATAGACATTGATGATGTACTAAAACAAGTAAGACTAAGGAAGCTTTCAACAAAAGTAAAAAGAATTGTAAAGCCTATACTCTTTGTTCCAGAAACTAAAGAGATAGATGATTTATTAACAGAACTTGAAGGAAAAGACGTCCCAATGGCAATAGTTGTAGACGAGTATGGAGACATTGAGGGTATTATTACAGTAGAAGATATCTTAGAAGAGATTGTCGGAGATATTTTCGATAAAAGCAAGGTAAAGCAATTAAAGTTTGCGAAAGATCAAGACTCTGTGTTGATTGATGCAAAAACTCCCCTGGGAGAAATAAACAGAGCATTAGGATTGAAAATCAACGGGGAGAAATCGAATACTATCGGAGGATATATCTCAGATAAGCTAGGGAAAATACCACAACAAGGCGAGAAAATCAAACTAAGAAAAGTAACACTTGAAGTTAGAAAGGCAACGAATAAGAAAATTAAGAAAATAAGAATCACAAGAAACTAGATTATAAATCTCTAGCAAATAAAGTCTTTCTGAAATTACCCTTTGCCCTTTCCTCTGC
>NZCX01000006.1 GCA_002688415.1 Candidatus Pacearchaeota archaeon | reverse complement strand
TTTCCACGTACGCTAGATGTTGAAAAAGAATTCTTAATTATACATTCTCCACCTCCACTACCGCACTGTCCAACTATCCCCCCAACTATATTTGGACTATACACTCCTCCCGTCGTATATGTATTTTCTATTATACCTTCACTTTTTTCACCAACTAAACCACCCACATAACTTGAAGAGTCACTTGATGCAATAGAACCACTTTTTGAATATGTGTCCTTTATTGTTCCAAGACTATAACCAGCTAATGCTCCGACAGCATACTTTCCACTTATACCTATATTTTTCAAACCAAGATTTTTAACAATAGCACCTTCTCCAAGAGAAGCAAATATACCCACATAACTTTCATCAGGTCTAGATATAATCATATTGGATATTTCATATCCTTTACCATCTAATACACCTGTAAAACCAGGATATGTTGTACTAGTATCCCCTATTGGATCAAAACCAGACCTACTATCCCATGAATATGTTTCAGAACAATCTATATCATTCATTAATTCATAACTTTTAGTCAAATCATATTTTATGTTTTGAAGTTCATCACAATTTGAAATTTCAGAATCAATTTCATAAATTCCACCAGGACAGCCATCATAATTAATAGTGCAGTCTTCATTACAATATAAATAACCACTATATTCATCATCACAAATATAATCTCCTAATTCAGAACCATCACATTCTTCTGGCTCATCAATTACATTATTACCGCATAATTCACATTCATAAGTACAATTTTCAGTTCCAGAATCGTCCCAATTAAAAGTTATATCACAGGTATTCTCATCTCCTGAGTTGGTGTCCATATCTTTAATATCTTTTTCACCATTAAAACATACAACATTTTTGTTTAATTCAATATCATTTGAATCAGAAGTAAAATAAACCCCTATAAATGTATTATCATTAGCAGTGTTAGATTCTAAACTATTGTCATCTGAGTTAGAGACAAGATAAATTCCAATTTCCGTGTTTTTGTTTGCTGTATTTTCATCCATTGTGTTAAGGGAACTTGAATCAAGATAAATTCCATAATCATTTTCATTAGCTATATTAGATACTAATTCGTTGTTATTTGAACTAGACTCAAGAAGTATTCCCTTTTTATTATTATTTTTTGCTGTATTTTGATCTAAAAGATTATTCTTACTAGAAAATAAAGAAATCCCACTGGCAAGATTACTATTTGCTGTATTGGAGGTTAATTCGTTGTTATTTGATCCTAAAGTTAGATAGATCCCATATAAAGCGTTACTATTTGCTGTATTGGAGGTTAATTCATTATAATTTGAATCTGATTTAAGAATAATTCCATGCTGCCCATTATAATTTACAACATTATTTCTTAGGGTGTTATCTGGACTTAAATACAAATTTATACCATTTTCTTCATTTGAACTTACTTTGTTATTAGAAATTATATTAAATGAACCTGAAGATACTTTTATACCATCCCTCCCATTTCCATTTACTATATTATTTATTAACTCATTCTTATCTGAATTAAGTTCTAGATAAATGCCTTTGCCAATGTTGTCAATTATTCTATTATCAATAAGCTCATTATCATTACTATTTGAAATATAAACACCTTCAATCCTATTTTCATCTATAAGATTATTCTTCAAAATATTATGCGAACTATTCTCAATAGTAATTGCCCCATTTAAAAAAGACCATAGAAAAGTACCATAAATATGATTATCATATATACTGTTATAACTAGCTTCCCTAATACGAATAACTTCCCTATGATTATATGGAAATATATTGCTATAAATCTTATTATAAATACCTCCATCTATTATATTTATACCCATAGCAAGATTATTTGATAGTGTATTATTCCAAATATCATTATAAGAGCATGAACTTAGTGTTAAACCATAATTATTAGACTCAAAACTGTTATTATGAATCACAGAATCCTCTACATCAACAAAAACAACACCTGTACTAGCCAATATAATATTACAATTCCTAATATCAATATTCTCTTTATTCTCTGCAAGTATTGGGCAATTAGCGATTGTATGGCCTTGACAATCAAGAGTTACATTATCATCATCCAAAATTATATATTCAGAACCATTTCCGATTATATTAGAGCTTAAGAAAAGATCAGTTACAAGATTAATACCACATCCACCTCCAAGAGATACCAGCATCCTATCTTCACTCTCTTCACCATTAGAATCAGTTACAACTAACCTTAAGACATAATTTCCAAAAGGAAGTCCAGTAGTATCCCAAGAACCAAGCTCGCCATTATCCACTGATGTTGTTGAAGAAACAATAGTATCCCAACTCAAAGGATATGGACTTAATGGGGAAGTGGCATCAGCATAAAACAACTCATAACTACTAAAACTTCCAGAAGCACTACTTTTTGCACTGCCCATCACTTCAATTACATCCCCGGATTCATAAAACTCTCCATCTATGATACTATGATCAAACTGTGCAATTACAATAGAATCAACTTGTAAAGCTTCATAAGCATTTATTCGTCCAATACCTATATATTTATCTGAATTAACAGGTCTATCTACCTTACTTCTGATTATTTGTCTAACCTCTTCTGCAGTAAAACTAGGATTTTTCGATATAATAAGACCTGCAAGACCTGCAACTAATGGTGCTGCCATGGAAGTTCCTGACCAACTAATATAGTCATTTGGAGGGATAGTGCTTAAAATATCTTGACCTGGAGCTGCAACATCTATCCATGCACCACTATCGAGCATCCAATCACCATATTTCGAAAATGGGGCCCGTGCATCTGTTTGTTCAGTTGCTGCTACACCTATTACATTATCAAATGCGGCAGGATACTCTTTAATATAATTATTAGCATTCCCTGCAGCAGCTATTACAACAATATCGCTATTATAGGCGCTTGTTACATTATCTATTAATGAAGAAGGGGTAGATCCACCAAAACTCATGCTTATTACCCTTGCGCCATTATTTACAGAATAATCTATTGCTTTTCCTATTTCACTTACAGTAAGTGCGGATTTACCTGCCATTAACATACAATTCCAGCATAATCCTGAAATTCCTAAAGAATTATTACTTTTAGCAGCAGCTATACCTGCACAATGTGTCCCATGTCCATTTAAATCTGAGATATTCCCACTCATTAAAGCAAAATCACATCCCTTTATATCATCGGTACAATTATTATTATCATCATCAATTGAGTTTGCAGGAGTTTCTCCAGGATTAGTCCATAAATTATCTATAAGATCTGTATGGTTAGTATCAATTCCAGTATCAATAATAGCAATGATAACAGAAGGGTCCCCAGTTTCAATACCCCATGCAACTTCTGCCGAGATCATAGGTAATGCCCATTGAGAAGAATAATCAGTATCACTAGGAATTACACTGGATGTATAAATATAATTAGGCTCAACCCAATCAACATATTCACTTAATTGAAATGCTTCAACTGTTAAAGGAATATTTGCATTATCACTTAAAGTTATTTTTCTCATCATATCAAATTGGGGACTTATAAGAGCTTTTTCAATTTTGATTACACCAAATTCTGAAGCTAATTCATCTAATGAATTAACTCCAAATGATGAATCTGTTATTTTGGATAAATCAATATTCTTTAAGCTGACCAATATTTCTCCAGCTACGAACTCTGGTTCTTCGGGGGAGGATTTATTAAAACAGGCATTGGCATAACGCTCTGATTTATTGCATACCGATTCTTGCTCGTCAGAGTCACCGTCGCAAACTTCATCAATAAACACGTATCCTTCTCCACAGCCATTAGATGGGACAAAACTAAAATCTATTATTTCTTCTTCTTCCTCTTCCTCCTCCTCCTCTTCAACATCATCATCTCCTCCAATTCCATCATCCAGCCCCTCGTAAACACAAGCATTAAACTCCTCGTCATCTATGGGGTGTGCTATTTTGCAAACAATCCTAACAATAAATTTCTTAAAAGAGTTAGCTTCATCAAGAATATCTGCTAGCCCTATACATTCTCCAGCGGAACATAAGTTACTCTCACATTCATAACTATTTTGACAAGAAGCCCACTCTCCTTGGGAATCCACTGTCCTTTGTTCTTTCATCTCATTGTCAATATCACAATAACTTGGAACTCCATCAACTTCTAATCTTATTCCGAAAGGATAACACTGCTCATTGTAAATACATCCACTGCATGATTCGGACTCTTCCTCTTCAATGGTTTCGTTCAAAGGCTCTTCAATTGTTTCCTCATCCTCGGAGGTTTCATTTGTACCTAAAGTGTCATTTATAATTTCATCATCGACCTTTAAAGTTGTATTGCCTTCTCCAAGGGTTTCATTCAAGGACTCTTCAATTATTTCTTCATCAGCTAGAGTATCATTTACGGTTTCGTCGTCAATTATTTCATCTCTAGCAACCCCATCATAAATCTCTTGCACCTCGCTAGCACTTAAAGCCCTATCATAAATAGCAACATCATCCATCGTGCCTCTGAAATATCTTTGTGCATGTCCCAACGTTATTTTTGAGGCAACGTTTGAGCTATCAACTCCAGATGTAACTTTTTCTTGCTTTAAATTTCCATCCTTATACAAAGAGAGCATTTGTGTACTTGAATTGTATGTTCCTACAATATGTACCCAGGTGTCTGCTTCACACCCATAGAACCTGGCAACAGGTGTAGAAGGCAGAGTTTGAACATACCAATAACTATTCTCATCATTTTGATTATAAATCAAGCCAAGTCTCAACCTGCTCCCGCTAGCCAATGCAATACCGCCATAATGTGAAGCTTCACAATCTTCCACCTTAAACCATGAAGAAATTGAAAAACTAGAAGTTTCATTTCCCGTAAAATCAAAATCAGGATTACTATTATATAGGTTATAGCTTCCATCCAAGTACAAGCCTTCATCTTTTATCCCATCAGCAAAAGAACCAGAACCCGACAAGGCATTCCCGCCATAAGAATCCTCGCCATTTCCATCAAGAGAATAATAAGCGACCAAACCTTCATCGACGCTAACAGCATTTCCAGTTATTCCGAATAAATCGCTCCAAAATCCGGCGCTAACGACGCTAAAGCATAAAACTAAAACTAAAAAAGTTATACCACCAAGCTTTTTATTCATATCTCTTTTATAAAAACGTCATTTATAAAACTTGCCTAATCAAGCAAAAACATAATCCTGAAAAACATATAGTAAAACCAACGCTAAAACAATAAAACCAAGTGCAATCAATAAGCCAATTATCAATCCCTTGTGCCCCTTTTTCTTTTCAACAAGACGCGGAGAGGTAGGTAGCTTATTCCCAGAAGAAACCGGAGATACTACTGCCTGTTTAACAACAGCCCCTGCCTCATTAACTTTTCTAGAAGCTAATTCAACCTCCTGAGGAGTATAGCCAGCATTCAAAAAAGATTGCATTGCATCTGACAACCCCTCTCCTCTCTCTAAAGCATTCTTCAACCCACCAACTAACTCATCCTCTCGAGATTCCATATTTGGATTAGTTATATCTACAATTTTAAAATACCTCCATCAGCCATTATGTGCACATTCTTTCCTCTTTTGTACCCAAGTTCATTTGCCAAGCTAATCATAGGCACCGTCTTATCTGGCCCACCGTGAGAGGGAATAACATGCTTTGCCTTAACAATCTTGAGAATATCTCTTAAGTCTTCTCTCCCAGGATGGCCGGAAACATGAGCATCCCTGAAAATCCTAGGCTGGCTCTTCTTCAATCTAGCCTCCATCTTAGCAAACTGTTCTATATTGCCTTCTACTGGAATAACAGAAGATGAAAAGATCAAATTATCCTCTTTGTTAATTCTAAAAGGTAATTGATGCCTACTTAATCTCTCTAAAATACTTCCAGGTTCACCCTGATGTCCTGTGCAGACCACCAAATATTTCTTACGATTCTTCTCAACCTTATGCAACATCTTCTCAACCTGTCTACGATATTTTGAAATATTAATATCTGTTAGAAAAGGCGCAATCCCTGCATTTTTTGCAGCGTTAGAATATTTATCCAAACTACGTCCCAAGAAAACAACTTCTCTATTCAACTTTTTACCAAATTCCACAATAGATTTTAATCGAGCAATATGTGAAGAAAATGTCGTGACGATCATTCCAGAACCACGATTTTGAACCGTCAACATAACTTCTTCTAATAAAGCACGAGCAATCTTCTCACTCGGAGTCTTCTTTTCACTTCCTGAATACAATGCATCAACAACAAAACACAAAACA
Source organism: Candidatus Pacearchaeota archaeon (assembly GCA_002688415.1). Lineage (GTDB taxonomy): Archaea > Nanobdellota > Nanobdellia > Pacearchaeales > GW2011-AR1 > JAGVXH01. The sequence goes on along the minus strand of NZCX01000006.1, from coordinate 20,796 downwards.
CCTTCCTCGGCGATTTCTCTTAAAACTTTATAATTTGGAGGCTTGCCCAAAACAGGAGTATCATCCATCTTAAAATCATTACCGTAGAGGATAACACCCTCTGGGGTGTGTAATGCAATTAAAACACATTGTGCTGTTGAATGTGTAATGTTAATGAAGTCAACCTTATATTTTCTGTTTTTACCCTGGACAAAGAATGATGTATTCGGCTTGACAGAATATTGTTTGTTCCTTAGGCTCAACTCATTGTCGGCTAATAACGACTTCAAAACTTCCATTGTGAATGGCGTTCCGTATATTGGCGCCTTATATTTGTCAGATAAAAATGGAATTGCTCCAACATGATCCAAATGGGCATGGCTCACGAATTGTGCACACACTTTATCTCTAATATGGTTAATAACAGAATCCTCTGGGACTGCCCCAAGCCTCTTTAAGTTCCTCTCAGTCATTATACGATCTTTCTCTTCCATTTTCACAATCGCAGGCAAGAAAAATCCACAATCAAAGATAAAGGCATCTTCTTTATACTCGACAACAGTCATGTTTTTGGTAACTTCAGAAACACCACCCACTGTATATATTTTCACCATCTTATTACTTTAGTGATGTCGAAAGGGTATTTAAATTATTCGGAGAGATACGGCTGGCTGATCTCTTTATCTGGATAAATAGTGCTAAGAGATTGCATGATATCTTCAGAAATATGAGCTCTTTTATCTCTAGCAAATGCTATGGCCGGTTCAGGCAAATCAAGAGACTCTGCAATATCGGAATCTCCAAGACTTGTCAAATCTTGTGCCTCATAAACCTCGCTGAGAACACCCCTTGAAAGATAAAACCCACCCTTCCCCCTTTTGGAATAAGAAGCAACAACGCTCCTAGCTTTCCCGGTTCTCTTTTTTGATCTTCTAAAGATTGAGTGAATCGTAGAAATTGGTGCTCCAACAAAATAAGATATATCTGGAACAGAGAAGTTAACGTCGTAAGACCTATCGATAGCCCCTAGTTGTTCTGACGTTGCACGAAATGTTGTCCAATGCAGAGACCTCAGGCCAACCCTATCAAGAATTGTCATAACCTCTGTGGCATTGGTAAAAAGCCCTTTTCCCAATTCCCTATAAGAAGCCTTAGTTTATAACTATTTTCATTAACGATCTGTGTTATTGAGAACAATAATCCTTATAAAGAAAAAACTTCAACTAAGTTTATGATAACAACGGAAGAGAAGAGATGAAAAGAGCATCAGTTCGTGTTGGTCAAAAAAACATCTCAATCAGCGAAAGTTTAATCAGTTGGTACGAAGGAAACCCGGACAGATTATCACAAACATCTATTGGACACCTAAGAGAGATACGGGAAAGTGGAACGATAGCAACGGATGGCCATAAAAAGTCCTACGAAAAAGCTTTGGACGAATATGAAGCATCTATAGGAACACGTTGAACATAACTCTAAGACTGACATGGGGATCGAGCCCACGACCTCTACATTACCAATATAGAGTACCTTTTAGTAAATGATTATTATGATTTCAAAGCCTGTGCCGAGATTCGAACTCGGGATCTCTACATTACCAATGTAGTGCTATACCAACTAAGCCACACAGGCGATTCTGTCTAAATGCCTCTTATTTGAAAACCCCACGAGAGACATCCATTTTTTTAATTGGTTATGCCCATATACTTCAAGGATACCAATCTTCCTTAATTTATTCTCCTTTTTAGACATATTAAAGTCTTTTGCTAAGTGATCATATATCTGCCCTATAAGCCCCTTGCTACACATCTGAAGGCAAATCCTTGGATAAGGTTTTTTGTAACCTTTTCTTCGATCAAAAAATACACAACCATCTGTATCAAAAATCCCCCTGATTGTAGAATTAACAAAGTCCTCATTTCCGGAGCTAAGAATTCTCGAGGGAATTAAAACAGTGTGAGTCTTCACCCCGGGAGTAAAGCCAAAATAATCTTTTAATAATAAAAATAAAGCCTTCGAGTAAAAAACTATCCTTATAGAATTCTTGTTCTTTACTTTCAAGATATGGGCTCTAATCTCGGGAAAAACCGATTTAACCACAGGGATTATTACATTTTGATAATAGGGCAAATCGTATCTGCTATCTCCTGCGAATTCTATTTGATAAGTTCTATTGTTATATGAATTGAAAAACCCATCCCCGATAAAGGCGCCGACAAATTCGCACAGACCCTCAGTTAATACTACTTTTGATAAGTCAACCTTCATTTTAGAAAGACCCTGCAAGTGATATTTTCGGATTGCCTCAATTCCTTTTTTCCTCCCCAGATCAAAAGCCAGAATATTCTTTCTATAGGCACTTTTACCCCCCTTAATTTGGCCAAGATGGTCTCCTACTTTTAAAACTAGATTATTAAATCTGCTTTGATTATTTTTATTTAAAAAGAAAATTAATTTATTAAATAAATCTTCGGGAATAGAGGTTTTGCCAGATTTATAACAATCAAACATTTGCCTCTTAATATAAAATTCATCTCCTAATTCTTTCCAAGTTTTGCCAGAGTTCAATCTTATTAGTTGAAAAAATTCATTTCTTATGTTAGAATCTTCAATTATCACCCTCATAACAATTCTAAGATGAATAACTATTTAAGCTTTGTGCCTTCTGTAGTAATCAGGCACAATATCCCCTAAAACCTTAAACTTATAAACTTAATTCTCACCGAATTTCTATGGAAGATGAAAAAACAGCACAGGAAAAATATGAAAGTTTAAGTTTTGAACTCCCGACATTCAAACAAGTAGCAGAAGACTTTGATATTGAAAAAGTATTCGAAAAAGACTCTAGCTTTGCTCTAAGAGACATCAGGCATGCAATTGTAGAAAAAATCACTGCCTACTCCCAGTTATTTGAAACATTCCAAAATCCAGGATCATCACCAATGTTTATTTTAACACTTTTAAGAAACACAAAAGAACAAGACAAAGAAATAATTTCAGAAATATACAAAAAACTAGCTAAGATTCAAATAGACTCAATCAAATTAGATACAATCTACAAAGAGAAAAACGAAGCCATTTTCATCAAAGAAACAGTTGAAGAATGGCAGGAAACAAAAACAAAAATATTAGAACTAATCGAAAGACTCGAAAAAGAAACTGATAAAAAGTCCTCTACAAAGACAAGCGGATACTTTGGTTAAATCAATCCTTCCAAATCAATCTCCAGAGCAACCGCTGGCATCTTAATCTTCCAATTTTTCAAAACTCTAGGATTAACTTCTCCGATATAACCAATACTCTTGCCATTAACAACAACCTCACCACACCTTCCATCTATAAACCCAACATGAGAACCGTCTTTTATCTCATATTCAACTTCGAGCATCTTAAACAAATAATCTAAAATCTGCTTTAAATCTGTAAAATTAACCTTCTCATCGCTTAAGACAACAGATAACTTCTCATTCTCAATGACGCCAGCTTCTTGACTAGTGTCTTTAGAAAAAACACGACCAACCTCAAAAATCTTATGTGGATAACTAGCATCTGAGTTCTCATAAAGTATTTGCATCATATTAGTCAATAGATCAACTCTCAACACATCACGACCTGTTTTTGAATCCTCTAATTCAATAAAATCCGTAAGACCATAATGAATTTTCTTCACGTCTTTCTTAGTATTGATATGAAAACTATTAACTTCCAGCAATCCAAGTCCGGCCAAAACATTGCTAATAACTTTTTTACTCTTCGATTTTGGATCTTCCTCTGCAATTGTAGAAATCTCGGGAAGAATGGGTTCAAAGTTATCATAGCCATGAGCAATTGCAACTTCTTCTGCTAGATCAACCCAATGTAAAATATCTGTTCTATATGCTGGGACAATTGCCTTACATTTAGGCCCCTTGGGGTCATCCCCTGTGGATTCAACACCAATTCCCATCCTGGACAAATACTCCTTAACCTTCTTCTCGCTAAAGTCTACACCTAACATCTTATTTATATCCTCAACTTTAAAATCCATCTTTTCTCCGGATAAATCAGGAGCAGAAATAACTTTCCCATCTTGCTGTTTGCAATCTATAGAATAGATCTGCCCGCCCATTGCTGCTAAGGAAATAGCAATTATATTGAAAGCCTTCTTAAGAGCATGGAGATTAGTTCCGGTAGCCTCCAAAAAGATATCCTTAGTCGTTTCATCAATCTTTCCAACATCATGTGAGTTGATTATAGGCGGCATAGACATAATAGTTCCAGCATTGTCAACAAAAATTGGAAAGACATCCCAATCCTGACAGATGTGTGCATAATCTCTTCCGGTAGGATGTTGCCCTAAAATCTGCCTTCCGTTAATCACCCTCGGAAACTCAAGTGGTTTAAACTTGATATCCTCTGGCTTCTTCCCAACAAACTTTATAGGAAACTCGATCTTCTCCAGTGGATAAAGACCAATTCCGCCCTTTTTTCTCTTTCTTAGGATACCCATTCCAAGCTTTTCTTGTATATCTATAACTTCCTTAATTCGTTCATCGTCAAACTTTACTCCTTTAATGATGCAAGCTATTGCATAGGGCCATTCCTTTGGTAAAGACTTATCAACAATCAATTTTTCTCCAGAAGATTTAACATTGAAATTGGCTAGCTTGCCTTTCCCACGATACTGATTAACGGCTCTTGCAAAATTCTGTAAACTCAAAAGGTCTGGTCTGTTTGGAAACACCTCAACTGCAACTTCTTCATCATTTACGTATTCAATTGGAGTTCCCATGTCTGTAATAGATTTTTCCATAGCTTCGTCTACTTTTCCTATTGCTTTCTCAAGAGCTTTTCTGTTCATACTTAGTATTGTCATTTTATATCTCCTTTCTCAATCAAAAATTTAATATTGGGACCAACTTTATGTTCTCCATTCTTTATCTCTTGTATGTCCAACCATTTAACTTCTTTTATTGGATCAATTGGCTTAATCTCACTCTCGTTTAAAAGTTCTGCCAAATAATGTATTAAAATAATCTTCATCTTTTCACCTGTCTGCGGATTTTCCCAAAGAATCATAGGGCTAAGTGCCTTAATTATTTTGACAGAGACATTATTCTCTCTCTTCGTCGCATTAATACAAGCTTCCTCAAATCCCTCTCCATCTCTAATAGTTCCACCAGGCAGCTTATAGAAATCGTCTTTCTCATCGTGATTAACCAACAACTTTCCACCTTTAACAATTACCGGACCAGATGCTATTATTACTTTTTCTTCCATTTTATTCTAACCCGATCTCTCCTTTAATTTCTTTTATGGCATTCATAGATAATTCCAAAAACTCTCCAACTTCTAGTCCGGCCTTCTCGATCTCTCTAACTAGATCCCTATTGCAATTCTGAGCAAAGGCCTTGTCTTTAAACTTTTTCTTTATCCCTTTCAATGCCATTGTGGAAATGTTCTTTCCCCTCATCAAAGCATAAGCATAAATTATCCCAGTGAGAGTTTCCGAAGCAATTAAAGCATGCTGAATTCTTTTACTCCTCTCTTTATCCTTGAATACCGGAATCTCGTCATAGCCATAAGCATGCGACTGCACATTCTCAATAAACTCGTCATCAAAACCTTTTTCTTTTAACATCTCGACACACTTAACACAATGCTCCGTCCAATCCTCTCTCGTTAATGACCAGTCTACATCATGCAACAGCCCCAGCATTCCCCAATATTCAACATCTTCTCCAAGTTTCTCAGCAAGAGCCTTCATAATTGCCTCGCTCTCCAGATAATGATTCATATCTGAAGGCAATTGTGGCATACTCTTGAGTAATTCGAGCGCCTGATCGCGAGTTAATGGTAAGTTGGTCATTTTATATCTCCTTCAAGAACTAGATCGTATTCCATAAGCCCCATTTTTTTATAAAATTTTATTGCTGCCTCATTAGATGATGAAACAAGCACCTTGGATCGCCCAACCCCCTTCAATCTGGCAAAATCTAAAAGCTTTTCTACCATCTCTTTGCCAATACCCATCCTACGATATTCTTCAATAACAAAAGTATTGCCTATCTCTAAGATATTTTGGATATTTCTGTAATCTCCAGCCTCTTTAATACCGCCGATTAGATAGCCTATAATATTATCACCGTCAACGGCAACTAAAACAAGACCGTTTTCATCGTTGATTGCGTCCTCGAAATATTTCTTATTGTTAGCTGGCCATTCGCCGTCTAAAGTATCATCGAAGTTAGAAATCTCATTGTTAAACAATTGCTGATTTAGATCCTGGATTGCATTGACATCTCCAATTTCTGATTTTCTTATAGTCAATCCCTCTTTCATCCTAATCTTTCCTCCAAAACTTCATTTCACGAAGCTGATTTATATCATTCTTATACATATTCCTCAAGTCAGTTATCTTAAAGTAATCCATAATAATCCTATCAAATCCTGGGCCCCAAGCTAAAACTGGGATATGCCTTCCAAACATTGGAATAGTAACCTCTGGTCTAAACATCCCCGCCCCACCAAGCTCCAACCACTTTTTATGCACTGGATGAAAAACATCAATCTCTAAACTTGGCTCAGTATACGCAAAATATGCCGGTCTGATTCTGATCTTATCATATCCCATTTTCTTAAAAAACTGTGTCAAATAACCAAGCAATTGCCTAAAGTTGGCATTCTCATCTATTACAATTCCTTCTGTTTGATTAAACTCAAAACCATGCGACCAGTCAACAGTTTCATTTCTAAAACACCTACCTAAAGCAAAATACTTTGCAGGAACATTCTCTTTCAAATTTTTCCCAATTTCCATTAATGCCCTTGAAGACAAACATGTAGTGTGTGGCCTCAACAAAGTCTTCTTCGCGTCTTCTTCTTTCCATTCTTGACTCCAACCTTTAGACCCATCAACTCCACCCTCATGAGATTTCTTCACTCCTTCAACAATTTTCTTTTCTGGAAGCTTAGCCTTAATGTCCTTTAAATAAAAAGTGTCTTGCATCTCTCTAACTGGATGATCCTGTGCCGTGAATAAACTATCAAAAACCCAAAAACCACTATCCACAAGATCTCCAGACATTTCCTTGAAGCCCATTTCTAACCATATAGATTTGGCATGATCAACAGCTTGATTAACAAAATGTCTTTTCCCACCATAAATCCTTGGTACTCCTGCAGTCAAATCGTATCGTCTGAACTTTTTATTCTTAAATCCATTACTCTTCAGCATCTGTGGAGTCAGCTGCTCTATAAGATCGACGTCTAACTTCTCTTTTTGGATTTCTAAGCCGTTCTTAGTTAGCTTAACCGCAATCTCTTTTGTCTGTAAAACCTCAACAAGATCTTTTCTCTTCTTCAAATTCTCCAAAGCAAACTTTTCTTCAGGAGCAAGACTTGAAAGCTCTCTAGGCAAAGACTCCAAAAACAATTCTTCAACAAATTTCTTAGAGACTTCATCTGATTTAGCATTCAAAACTAAATTTCCTTGCTTAAGATCAACAAGAGCCTTCTTTTTCAAAGTACCTAGTGCAACCTTCGCTTCGTTATCATTTAGGCCAGTAGCTTTCTTTATATCTTTTATAGCAAGTTCCTTTTTGTCGTGTAATGCTATTAGAAGTGCTCTTTCTGGGAGGTGATTCTTTCTATAATGCACTCCAAGGATTCCAAGATCAACAATCTCCTCCTCTTTCTCTTCTGTTTCAGCCAGGTCCTTCTTCTTTAAGAACTCAGCAGCCCTAAGAATTGTCGTCTTATCTAGATCTTCATTAGCAAGCTCATCAACAGAAACAGGCTCTCCACTAAGAAGAGGAATTAGCTTCCTTTCTATAGGAGAAAGCGACTCAATAATCACCTTAATGTCCATACAGAATATCTAGGAGTGTTGGGTTTTTAAGAGTTTTCAATCCTCACCAATATGCCAGAAACTCATTACTTCACGATCATGTGTTGGACTTTCTTCCACCCGAGCAATCTTATACTTATCCGATAAATCATCCCAAACATATTCAACATCATCCATATTAATAATCACCCTCTTCCCAATCTTATCAACATAATATTTCTTAGTGATTCTTGAAATATCTCTAGCAATCCTCCTTAAACTTTTCCCATTAGAATAAATCGCAAAATAAATCACTGTTCCTTCATCTGTTCTATTCCCGTAAGGTAAAATCTTCCTCCTCATCAATCTCTTAAAATACTGGTGAGAATTCTTTGTCCTAGCTGTGCATAGGTGCATATTCAAGTCAGACCCACCCTTCTTAACTTGCTTAAGAATCCAAAGACCGGCCTTTAAAGAACCATTTATTGTATATGTATCTCCATTAAGCTTATATTTCTTAGTAACAATCTTAAAATTAGTATCACTAATCTCAAATTCATTCAGGTTAACAAAAGAGACTAGGTCCTTAACTTTATCGATAAAGGCAAACATCTCCTTCTCTAATCCAGGGATTACAGGCATTTCGATACCCATCCTTTTACGACCTATAATAGAATTAACAAGCTTGAGTTTCTTAACATCCTCTGAAGCCCTCTTTATGTCTATTAGGAAACCTGGGTGAAATCTAAACTCATCAACATACTTGGCCAGTCTCCTGATCTTTTTTTCATCAACCAATGGAAATGGCAAATAAATATGGATATGAAATCTTTTTCCGAATTTCTTCCTTAGGGCCTTCACATATTTCATTGTTTGTTTAAAGTAATATAGTGGGTCACCTCCTGTAATTCCGCACCCAAGAGAACGAGAACTAACTGCCTCATCTATCAGGTCTTTGACCCTCTTAACAGATCGCTCATTGGCAAAACACTTGGGAGAATTCTTTCTATTGTTGCTCAGCGAGCAATACCAGCAAGCCCTTGGGCACTTTCCACCAACAAACAAGACCAACTTCTTACCCTCTACACATTGCCTACATCCTTCAGGCAAACAGCCATGACAATGTGAATCGAATTTTGTTTTGTCCGATAAGGACACGCGACCTTGTGCCATACGTATAAAAAGTGAATAAAGTATTTAAAAAGATTGGTGTTGGAAGATTAATACAACACCTTATGTATCTCTTTCAAAAATTCTAGATGTTTTTTCTTCTCTCTTTTGAGAATCTTTTTATCAGAATGCATAATAGATGTAACCTTTTCTCCTGCAATGACTTTTGGCGTAATCACATAATCAGCACCTGCATTATACATGTCAATTGTCTCGCTGATTCGAGCACCTGTTAAAACCACATCTGCTTTGGGGTTAACTGCCTTAACTTTCTTCAGCACATGTATATTATCTTCATAGTCTGGAGAAGTAGAAATCACCATCTTAAGATCATGTAAATCAATCTTGTTCAACACATCTGGGCTCATAACTGTTCCATAAATAGACGCCACCTTCTTCCGGGCAAGTGCCGAAATTATTTCTGGGTTTTGATCCATAACCAATATGTGATCTCTCATTTTCTTTCTAAGCAACTCGTTTAAAACAACGCTACCAACCCTATGTGCCCCAATCAACAATATCGTTTTCTTCTTCGCATCATGATAAGCAATGTTCTCTTTTATCGGCAAATGTGTTTTGCCCTCCATCCATGTCGCCATATATCTATAAACAAAATCCTTCTTACTGATGAGATAAGGAGTAAATGACATTGTAATTACCGTGGCCAATATAACCGTAGAGAGAAGAGATTCTGTAAGAACTCCCAAGCTCAAGCCCAGTATACCTATAATTAAAGAGAATTCTGACAATTGTGCAAGAGAAGCAGATGTTTGGAAACTAGTTTTCTGCTGATATCCTCCAAATCTAAACAAGAAATAAAGAATAACTGGCTTGAAAACCATTGCGCCGACAATCAAGAATAGCAATAAAACAAAGTGCTGCTGAATTCCATTAAAAACTATCTGCATCCCAAGTGAGATAAAGAACAAGATGGAGAAGAAATCTTTTATCGGGGAAATCCTAGATTCTAATTCTGTCTTAAATGGAGAATTCGCCAAAGAAACACCTGCAATAAATGCACCAATCGCGATTGAAATCTCACTTACATATGAAAGAACAATGAATAAAAACAACACACCCAGGGAAGCGATAAACAATAATTCAGTTGAACGAGCAGCATACCTAAAAGCTTTTTGTAAAACATATTTTTGCATAAAAACAGCAATACCCATAATTATGGCCAACCTGATAAGTGTGAAAATCACCGGTCCAACTGCAAAACTGCCAGTTGTAAAAAGTGCAATTGCTATAATAGCTACGAGGTCTTGTAATAGCAAAATTCCAAGGACAAGACGACCATGGAGTGTAACCAATTCCCCACTGTCAGATAACAGTTTAATATCTACCATAGTTGAGGAGAATGCAAGAATAATACCCAAATAAACAGCCTGAGCAGAGCTAACATTCAGAAAAGATCTAGAAAGGAAAACAATGAGAAATATCAAGATCACCTGTATTAATCCTATAGTCAGGATTTTCTTCAGATTAGCTTCTTTAATTTTTCTAATAGAAATCTCTAAACCGGCTGCAAATAATAAGAATACAATTCCTATCTCAAGGAAAGCAAGTATTAATTCCCTAGATTGAATCAAACCAAGAACAAGTGGACCAGCAATCAGACCAGTAATCACATAGGCCGGAATTAATGGTTGACGCAACATCCTCGCTAAAAATGCAAAAATCGAAGAAATCAATAAAACCGCAGCAACTCCAAAAATAGCCTGCTCAATGGCCGGCAAAGAGGTAACATTAAAACTAAGTTCCCCTAAAAAACCAATCATCGCCCCTGTTATTGCCATTTTTGTTTCTTCACCATTTTAATAATCTGACAAAAAGGGTTCTCGTGCCTCCTTGGTATCATAGTAATCTTTTATAGAATAAAGGTTTTATAAATGTTAGGAACTAAGCCGCCAGCTTCAATGTCTTCTTAACATTGCCAACTGCAACCATCACGGCATCAATAGGAGCACAAGTCAACCCCAAAACTCCACCACCAAAATAGCATGCCGACTCCTCAAAATCATCATCCCAAAAATTAGCTCCATTCTCGAAACACCTTTTCGCCCTCAGCCTTAAACCAGAATCAATTCCTTTTTTTGCAGAAAAGGGAGTTGCCGCCTGACAAAACCCTACAACAAATCTTTCCTTACAGTTTTTAAGTACCATGTTAATGTTTTTTCTGAGAAAGTCTGGAATGTATCTCAAAGTTTCTACGTGCCGTTTCAACGGCATTGCGATCTCGAGATTCCAATTGTGCAAACAAAACCCTTGCCTTATCAACCTTATTCATTTTTTCTTTTTTCCATTTAGTTTATTTTAGGCTTAAGCCTTCATTATAATCAATGAAGGTTCTCGTGCCCTCCTAGGGTGCCAAATTCACTCCTTTATCCTCCAAGAGACTTATAACAGCCTTATCAACAAGATTTTTCTTTGATGGAAACTCCGTTTTGTTTCTATTACTCTTCTCGACAAAGGTTTCTATCTCATCGCTAACCCACTTACTAATTTTCACGGTTGTCTCAGTTACCATTTGTATACAGAAAGTAACTTCCTATTTATAAATGTTTGTGTAAAAAACATTTAAGAAAAAGGTAGTGATCAAAAACTATATATCTCATCACCAGAATGCTTATAAGGAATTAACTTACATAATTTTAATGGCAAAAAGATCGCGTCGAAGTAGTGGCGATGATTTAGCACTAAAATTACTCGACAATAGTACAATTCACAAAGCAGAATATCATGGGCCAAGATCTTCTTCCGAAGGAGCAATAACAACTCCACATCAAAGAAAGGCTCTTGAAGCATTTTCAGATAAATACAGAAGAAGTTTATCGAATAAATGTATTCCACAAAGAACTGCATACATCATCAGCGAGCTGGAGAAAGCAGGATATAAAACACTTGAGGAAACTGACGGCATAAGCATAACAGAGTTCCTTAAAGATGATTTAGGGGAGTTCCATTACCCACCCGGAACAAAATTCTATCTAACATTTCAAGATGACGTTGTTATTGCTGCAAATATAGGGAAAAAGTCAATGCAAGAAGGAGTGCAATTTGGATTTGCACATACAGACTCACCATACCTCTTGGGTACTGGAAGGTTTATGCAAAGGGATGGGTTAGTATATATGGCTACAGAACCCTTTGGGGGCATCAGGCCAGAAACATGGACGGATAGACAATTGAGTCTATTTTTTAAAGGAACAAGGAAAGGGAGAAACGGACGACGAGAAAGAGTAAGCTTTTCAATAGGAGATAACCCTGGAGATCCTAGCTTTACTATACCGAGGGAATGTTTTCATCTCGAAGATGAAGATGAAGAACTGATGAACGATCAATTAAAGGTCCTTTTGGGGAATACTCCATATAAGGGGAATTTTAGTGATCACACGAAAGCGGTTCTTTTAGAAACCATGAGGGTATTCAATGAAAAATATGGGCTGAGAGAACGGGATTTCAAGTTAGGACAAACACACATATTCCCATCAGAAGAAGCAAGATTTACAGGACAAGATGGATCAATGATCTCTGGATTTGGGCAAGACGATTGGGCGTGTGCAGCTGCCATGCTTGAAGGATTCGTAGAGACAAAAAATCCAACATACACCTCTGTTCTTCAGCTCCATCCCGGAGAAGAGGTGGGAGACAATGGAAGAGGTACGACTGGTGCCGGATTTTTAGGAGAAATTTTTACTCCTGCCTTGGGCCAAATGCAAGGAAACGACTTGGGAGAACATTACGAAGGATTGCTAGCATCTCAAAGCCTCTGGGCAGACGTAATAGAAGTAAGACATGACTTCTCACCAGAATTTCACGACGAAAATGATTCGGCTTTTTTGGGAGCAGGACCAATATTGATAAGACAAAATGGAGATGAAGCAAATTATAGTGGATGGAGATCATCACCAGACACATTATCTTACATAGATAGCTTTATGGAGGCGAATAACATCCCATACCAGGTTGCAACAATGGGCCATTCAGAGGAAAGAATACCTGGCGCCTCTGCAGAAATTCACCAAGCCGTATTCGCAGACGGAGTAGACTTAGCCATACCTATCGCAGGAATGCATAGTATGAATGAAACAGTTTCTGCAGCAGATGTATTTCTTTTTTCAAAAGCTGCTAAAGCTTATTTTTCAATAAAAAACCGAAAAAAACATATGCCAATAGACCCGAAATCCTAAAATATATCTCTACTACCAAGCAATAGTTTTCGGTTCTCTCCGAACATACTGGAACTCTTCCTGTAGCTCATAAACCTCTAAGCTCATCTCAACCTGATCATCAAAATACCGAAGCTGATACTCCCTATCATTGTCTGAATTGAAAAATTCAATAATCATCTCCTTAGTCTTGCCATGTTCCATAAAAACATATTGAGAATCAACTCTCATCTCCTTCCCGTTAATAAAAATCTTGTCACCCTTCTTTAGCTTTCCAAGTGCCTTACTCTGCTTCAAAATCTTTAATCCTTCAACTTCTTCTGCCATAGCTAAAAAAAGATGTCAGAATTTATAAAGTTAACCTCTTAAAAGAAAACTCTCCAAGCCCAAACAAGCATCAAGACCAAGAATGAATATGCTATCAACCACGTAATAAACTTATAAGCTCCCTTTGAAAACTTATCACTCTTCGTTATTCCCAATATGCTCACATAGAAAAACTGACCGCCGTCTAAAATCCCTAAAGGCAACATATTAAACAAGGCTACCAAGAAGTTAATAATTACAATCCACCAAAGTAGATTAAATAGAAACCCAAAGAACGAATAAACTGGTTGATAATCGACAGCCGAGCCCTTAAGATAAAGCAAAAGAGAATAAATGCTAAACTCACCAAGCCCCGCCTTTGGATCAAGACCGCCACCAACGATTCCCAAGAATCCAGTTTCATTATCGCCAGGATGCTCTGCAAGTGTGATTCCGTAATAATACTCTCTTCCGTCTTCAACAACAGTCTTTAAAATCAGTTGGTCACCTGGTTTAAGCCCGTCAAAAAATCCCTGGAACTGATCTCTGCCCGTAACCTTCTCCCCATTGAACAAGACAATATTTCCCTCAATCCCCTTATGAATAGCAGGAGAATCTAAATACAATTTAACGTAATCATCCTCAACATAAAAATCATAATCTTGCAGCCAGAAATAGTTTCCGAATGTAGTTTCAACCATGATCAACTCTTCTGAATAATTCTCCATACTTAATATAGAACCAACTGGAACCGCAGTATAAGCATAATCTGTTACAGTGTAACCATGTGAAACATATGCCACATTAAACAATCCCCACGCCAAAAATAAGAAGATTATCCCAGTGACCACGTTGGCAAAAACACCGGCCCCGAGAACACTTAATCGATTAAACTTTCCCTTGCCATCGAAACTCTTCTTATTTTCTTCCACAAAAGCACCAAGAATAGGCCCAAGAAAAACAATCCCTGTCGACTTAATCTTAATCTTAGCAAACTTCATAAAAATACCATGGCTAAACTCATGGACAAATGCGACTATAGCAATAGCTACTAGAAAGTATGTAAAATAGAAGTTGGGGAAAAACCCCTCCAGGCCAAACAGCTGAGGAAAATAAGGAATTAAAGGCGCAACGGGAGGAGCCTTTATCACATCTGTAATCCACGGTTCTCTGAGATACCTCACAACTGTTACCCCAAATAGGTACACAATTCCTGCCATCAAGAAATATCCAGTAATAACAATTACATATCTTAAATAACCAAGAGATTTTTTGTACTTTGTACCAATTTTATTGATTAGATTAATCCCCCCTTTGGTCCTATACATATACATCCAACCTTCTTTGTCTAGTGTCTTTTCATTTTTCTTTAAGAAATATAAAATCCAAGCTACGAATAAGGCCAAGAATACAACATCATATATCCAAAATTCTACCATCTTTAATATATGAGCTTAGAAGAGTCGGTTTATAAGGTTTCGGGAATCTGGTGCCTACAATAAAAAGTATTATAAAATTTCCATCAGCTACCTACTCGACTCTCTATATACTCCGCCAACTCACGGCAGTAGGGTTTTTCAAAAAAACAACCAAAATGCTCTCCTTCTCTAATATCTGCATCAGCCAGCCATTCCTTGTTTTGTGAGGAAGCAACAATAACCTCTGCACGAGAACTCATGTCCGCCATAAAGCTCCTTAGAGCCACCGCTTTCTGATCTGATTTTCTCCTATAATCTGGATGAGGCTCTACTATTAAGAATCCATACTCTCTTCCTTTAGAAAAATCTTCTGCTTCTCTCCTGTTGGCTACAACATCTACTTCAAATCCGCTTCTCGCCAATAGAGCCCTGGTGCCATCACAGCCCATAGGCTCCGCATCAAGCCACAATACTCGTTTTCCTTTTGGTGTTTGTCTTTCTTCCATTTTCTTCAGATCACCCATTTCTCCCTTTCAGAATTACTTCTTTCTAACCGGCCTAAAGTCTTTTGACTTACATTTCCTACACTTTGCCTTTCCAGATAAGATTTTCAAATTATCAAGTCTCATTCTATGCTTACATACTTTACATACAACAGCATTTTTCATTAATCTATTCTGTGCTGCTGGAATTTTCGTTGCCATAATAATTACTCAGAAATTCGATTTAAAAGACTTTCGCTTCCGCAAACAGCAACAGATCTAAACCCACCACCCTTTTGTGGAAAAATATTAAATTCTGTTGGTAACGGGACTCCGCCGCAAGCCAAATACGCGTTAAAAACCTTGTTCATCACAAAAGCCTTAAATTCTCTTGGAGACTCACAATACCCAATCCCTCGTTGGCGAGTTCGAATCTCTCCATCGAAGCATTTAACATTCAAGTGATATCCAAGTCTACTGGGCCTTTTCATATAGATCAAAAAATAAACATATTTATAAATATTTATATAACGAAATCACAGTGCTTTCCTAATTAGCTTATTGCCTTCGACGTCCCAGTATTCTACACTTCCGCCGGACGAAACGCCATCAACCCCTTCTGGAATTGGTAACTCGAAATTCTCGAAACTTTCAGAATCCATTAATGTAGCTGTATCTCCCGCAACCGAAAGAACTTGAGCAGATCTCTTATCGATCATTGGAACTTCGAACTTATCATGTCCTGGGACAACACCAACCTTCTTCTTCCCGGTCATAATATTTATAGCCTCAAAACGCACTTTAGCGTGTCCATGCTTACCTGTCTTAGAAATATCCATTTTCTTAACTTGATGAGCAACGCCATCCAATAATAAGAATGTACCAACCCTCATTTCTGTTGCATCAATAACTTTTGCGACCATTATGATAGATAAAAAATGATTTGCTTTATAAACATTTCCCCAAAACTTTACAGCTCAAACTCATCAATAAAATTAATAATAGTCTGATACTTCTCTAAAAATCTCTGCCCCTTCTCTTCTAAAACAACAAGCTTATTCTTATCACCCTCAACTTTAACAAACTCTTTCTCTTTCAAATCTCCAAAATACTCCTTAAACCTGCTACTAGACAAATTAGATCTACGAAGCAACGGAGTCGGACGCATTGCTCCACGATTATTTCTCAAAACCAAAAGAATATCCCGAATAATCTCAAGCTTATTCCTTTTAGCCATCCTAACTAGCTCCCGTCCTTCTAAGTACTTTATACAAAATCATTAAAAAGATTCCACTAGAAACAATGTATAAAACTAACTGGAACCCAACAGTAATCCATGGGACTAAGATATCTAGGATATTCAAAATCCAAAACACTAAAAGCAAGACATAAGTCGTATAAAGACTATACTTAGATTTAGATTTCTTAGCCATAAAAACAACAATTAATACAAGAAAGAACAAAATCAAATTAATAAATAAATAAGCAGCCGAATTCCTAAAAAATAAAACAATTAGGGCCAGAAATACTGCAACAAACTTAAGCACAGACATCGTGATTCCTTTTTTGGGGAGCTTTTTCCAAGCCACACTAAAAACTAAAGAAAAAACCGCCATAGCACTGAAATACATGAAGAAAGGCAAGGCTATTAGGGCCAACAATCCACTCCAAGCCTTAGTAGAAACATCCAAAACTTGAGCAACACTAGAATAACTCAAAAGAAACTTAATAAAAATTCTTGAAAAATAAGCTAAGGCAAAAAACAAAAACGCTTGCCTGAAATACTTTATTCCCTTATGTGAACTTAACTCATATAATTCTTTAGTTCCAAAGTAAATCATTAAGCTACAAGCAATAATAATGAATGCATAAAAAATCTCCAGACCAAATCCAGGATTAATAAGATGTCTTGTTACAATATCCTGAACCGCCCTTCCTGTTTCTAATGGCATTTTATTATATAGAAAAGTGTATATTTAAGGTTTTATAATGCCTATGGACTTAAAATCCATCTTCCTTTTAAACAAAAAAATCTTCTTTAAATTATGAAAACTAAATTTATCAAGAGAATAGCAGTGGTCTTGTTCTTAGTCGCGTACACATTCATGCTATTCAATATATTCGTATAAAATGAAAGGAGGTAATATAATGACAAAACAAACATTAGCAATAATGGCTTTTGCAATCATAGCTCTTTTGGGAGTTGGTATGGTTTCTGCACATGGTATGGGAGAGATCATAGGTTTAAGCGAGGATGAAATTGAAGAGTTCCAATCCGTCAACGAAGATATAAGAACTGCCGTTGTGGAGGAAAACTACGCAGACTGGGAAGCTGCAATGCAGGAAAGAGTCGCAATGGTAGAAGAACAAATCAATGAAGATACGTTCAATTCAATCGTTGAGAAACATAACGACATTAAAGGCTTCAGAGAAGCTCTTGCTGAACTTAGAGAAGATGGAGAAGTATCAGACGAAGCTCTTGAAGAACTTATGGAAGAGTACGGAATTGAACACCTTCCATTTAAGATGAGATTCCAGAGATGGATGAACAATATGCCAAAGCCTTTTTGGCACAGAGGAGCCGAGAAAACAGCTGAATTAGAATCTGAATAAATCAGCTTATTTTTTTTAATTTATGAATGGACGTTAAGTCCACAAAAACACTAACCTTAAAAACATCTTAACCTTGATCCTTCTATGAAAACTTTAAACCTAAAACCTGGTGATTATGTCTCTGTAAAAAGCAAAGAAAAGACGTGGCAAGGAAATGTTTTAGAAAGCCATGATCCAGAAATAGTCTTGTTAAAGTTGGATTCCGGATACAATATCGGAATCAGAGAGAATTCGATCCTATCTGCTGAAGTAAAAAAAGAATCTGAAGATGTTACAAAAGAATCCTTAAAACTACCAAGAAATAAAGAACTGCCAAATGTAGCAATGATAATTACAGGAGGAACAATCTCTTCAAGGTTAGATCCAAAGTCCGGCGCTGTAAAATGGACAAGTGTCGAAGACTTATTCAAAATTGCACCTGAGCTCTCTAAAATTTGCAACATAACTCAAATCAAAAAACCGTTCATGAAAGGAACAGAGGATATGTCTTTCAAAGACTGGAAAAAAATCGCAGATACTGCAACAAAACTTTTAAACGACCCAAAAATAGATGGATTAATAATTACACACGGAACAGACATCCTACATTATACCGCAGCAGCCATCAGTTTTTTCTTAAAAAACCTAAACAAACCAGTAGCCGTTACTTATTCACAGCGATCAATCGACAGAGGATCAACAGATGCGCATCTTAATTTGATTTGCGCAGCGAAATATGCGACAAGCGAAGTAGCCGAAGTAGCAATTATTGGACACAAAGATTTGAATGATAAAGTCTGCGTAGCACTTCCAGCAACAAAGACAAAAAAATCACACACATCTAGAAGAGATACTTTCCAAGTTATTAACGATACACCAATTGCGGAAATCTCAAAAGAAAATCTGAAAATACTAAAAGAATTCAAAGTAAAAGATGTTAATAAAAAAGTAGAACTAGATGCTAAATCATTCGAAAAAGTGGCACTAGTAAAATTTATTCCTGGAATGTCTCCTGCAGTTCTGGAGTTTTATGCCAAATCAGGATACAAGGGGATTGTAATTGAAGCAACTGGATTAGGACATGTCGCAACAAATGCTTCAGACAATAACTGGCTCCCAACAATCAAAAAACTAATCAAAAAAGGCGTTACGATCTGCGTTGCTCCACAAACAGCGAATGGAAGACTCAATCTAAATGTTTATTCTAATGGGAGAAAGCTAAAAGATACAGGAGTAATTGTACTAGGCGACATGCTACCTGAAACAGCTTTAGTAAAATTATCCTGGGCACTCGGACATCCGTCCTGGGCAAGAGATAAAGAAAAAATTAGAGATAAGATGCTAGAAAACGTGGCTGGAGAATTTAATGAGAAATTAGGCGTTGACGGATTTGGTTGTTAGTTATTTCTTGCGTTAACTCTATCGTAAGCTTGTGACAAAAGTGCAACCGCACTACTTCTTCCACCAACAAGGTCTGTAACTTTGTAGGCACCGACATGCCGCCCATAAAAAACTCCAGAATTCTCCTCAGTTTCCACAAGATCTAGAGCTCCCCCATTCAGACGAACCATATATTCTCTCAGATCCATAACGCTAAGGCCGTCAAAGTCTCCGACGGCAAGAGGAGCACTTCCATTTTTACTTACAACCAATTGCGCAGAAGCTCCTTGTTTCTTCGGCTTTAATGCCACTTCTAAATTAAATGCCATTAGAAAAACTATATTCTATTGCTTTTAAAGATTTGTATGCTTCTGTCTATACTTTGCGACTAGGAATCATCTTTTTTCTTCATAGGGAGAACTGCCACCATACGGACCTTCCGCAAAATATGTATTATTCCTTGCTGCTAATTTGTCAAACCTATTTTCTATTTTCGGAAAACTAGAACCCTTTACTCCTACTGACGCCGCATAAAGCAATCCTAGAACAAAAACAACTGCAGCAACCCCTATCGCACCATCAACAAAATCAGAAAGCTCCATAGAATTCATAATACTCATTTCTTTATAAATATTTTGATACTAAATCATATACCCCAGGTAACCTTTTCTCTTCTTTTTATCTGAGCAATCTCCTGTAAAATACTTTTCTCTTCAGACGTCAATAAGTCTTTATTCTCCTTAAACTTTCTAAACTGACTTTCACCAAGATTAGTATAAAGCGATTCTCCCACTTCCAATTGCCTTTCAAAATTAACACCCGGCATTGAGATAGCAACCTCTTGACCAGCAGTAGCTTCCTGAACATTATTTTTCTCATGCTGAATCTCTTTCACATGTCCTATTTTAACATCAGACTTACTAATAAAATTCAATTCTTTCTTCAAAACACCACCGTCAACCTTAACGCCAAAAACAGCAGGGCTAGAATTTCTAAAAACGAAATCCAAAACTGTGAACTTACAGATAGTAGGCAATGCACTTAGCCTCTTCCTTTCTATTTCCTTTTGCTTATTGACCTTCCATTCTTGATAATCCTCAATTAACTTATATACAACTTGATTTGTCAATATCTTAACATCTTTTGCTTCTGTAACATCAACATCCTCTGAAACGTCGACGTTAAAGCCCAAAATCGCCCTTTCCTCATCTGGTAAAGAATTTGCTGTATACAAATCCTTCTTTGTTATTGGACCAATTCCTGCCTTTACAACATCAATCTTATTCTCTCTTAGTAAAACAAGCAAAGCTTCTAGGCTGCCCAGAGAATCTGCCTTAACTAAGATACCTTCTTCATCTAATTGAATCTCCTCGCCAATCTCCTTAGAAAACTCTTCCTTAATCTCTTCTAAATTATCTTTAACAACTTGAAATGGCATCCCCGGCAAAACATCTTCTTTAGTTGTTACTTGCAACTTAACACCCGTAGCT
>NZCX01000005.1 GCA_002688415.1 Candidatus Pacearchaeota archaeon | reverse complement strand
TCTACTATGACTACCTAAAAAGAGGATAACCAAATGGTAAAAGAAGTTGAAGAAATAGCAGACGAACACGCGGAGAATAATGCATTTGATTTAGACGAAGACGTCGCCTAATCTCCGAACTAATTTTTTCTTATTTTTATTTTTTTTAAAACTATAAACCTTCTATCATCTTTGCTTCACTAAATAGACCAAGTGCCTTGTATAGACCCAATAAACTTTCCTTAACAGAAGCTTTTTCAGAATCATCTAAACTCATTTTGAATAATCTTTCATAGAACTTAATCGCAGACGCCCTTTTCTGCTTAGATTCCAACTCTTTAGCAAACTTCATGTAAATATTCTTCCTAGCCAAGACAACTCTCGCATGATCTGATGGAGTTGTATCTCTGGTAGCCCTTCTAAACATATCATCCGCTTCCTCAACCTTCCCTATCTGCGAATATAGCTCTGCTGCTTTAAGATATCCCTCAATCTTATCTTTCTTCATTGGCTCAATCCCGGCCTTGTTAGAAATGGCCTTAGCTGCTCTCTCAAGCATTTTTCTCCCTTCTAACAACTTAGACAACTCACCATAAAGATATCTCTTAATCTCTAGACTAAATCCACCAGAGCTTAAAGCAGCTTCTAGATAGTTTACTTGATTCAAATCAGTATTCATTTCTTTAAGTCTTGCTTGAATTTCCTCAAGATTTGTTTCTCGAACATTAATAGCCATAAGATAAAACTGTTCCAAGTGTATTTAAGAATTATTGTGATTGAGTTGCAGCTCTTTCAACCCTAGTAAGGAAATTCTTTGTAAAATCTTCATCTTTCTCCATATAAGGAATACTAGATAGTCTTCTGTCATCAGTCCTTGGGTCTTCATCTGCTTTTCTTTTACACACCACAAGATCCTTCCCATTTCCTAAAGATGACCCCGCAATCCTTACATAAACAACCTCTCCAGAAATTGCTGCGCTACCTTTGTCTTCATGGCCAGAATAAACATCAAAGAAATTAATTGCCCCATTTGTAGGATCTCTTAAAGCCTCCATCATTTCTTCTACTGTTCTCATTATTACAAAAGAAAACAAGAGTTTATAAGAATTATTGTGACAGAGTTTGATCCTTTTCGGGCCACTGGTAGATCTCCCATTCATTAGATGCTACAATCCTCTGTATATCCAGAGACGTAGAAATCCTCGGTGTTCTACCCTCAATCATAAAATTCCCACTGGAGTTAATAATATAGTCCCCACTCTCTCCGTTAGCAAGCTTAACACGCAAAGAGCAATTTGTAGATATGCCTCTCTTTATTTGTAAGTCGTAGGTCACATGGGATCTGCCAAAGGAAACTAGCTTCATAGTATAAATTGTCCAACTAACCTTTTAACTATTATTATACTCCAGTCACATCAAAAAAATAAAAGGAAAATAGGAATTAAAAATAAAAATTCCAAAAATTAAAAATTTTAATTAAGCTTTTTTGCAGTAAGAGATTTGCAAACACCAGCAGCTACTGTAACTCCAGCATCCCTGATAGCAAATCTTGCCATGTTTGGATTCTTATCTGCAGATTCTAATACTAGATTTCCTACAGGCTTGATCTTCACAATAGCAACATCGCCGTTCTTCAAGAAGTCCGGGTTTTCTTCAGCTACTTGACCACTCGCGGGGTCTAGTTTTGCTACAAGTTCAACAAATTGACAAGGTACCTGTGCAGTGTGCACATGGAAAACTGGTGTATAGCCCTTAGCTATTACAGTTGGATGGTTAATTACAGCTACTTGAGCTTCAAATTCACCGACAATCACTGGAGGATTAGCTGCATCACAGATAACGTCCCCTCTCGCCATATCTTTCTTCCCGATGCCACGTAAGTTAATACCTACATTGTCACCAGCCTCAGCTTCTGTTAATTGTTCGTGGTGAGCTTCGATACTTCGAACTTCACCCTCAATACCAGTACCACTTCGACCTGGAAGGACTACGATCTTTTGTCCAACTTTCATAACTCCAGTTTCTACCTTACCTACAGGAACTGTTCCAATACCAGTGATTTCATATACATCCTGGATTGGCATACGCATTGGTAATCCTGTTGGTTTCTCAGGTGCTGGGAACTTATCAATCTGTTCTAAAACAGTTGGTCCTTTGTACCAAGACATTTCTTCGGATTTCTTAGAAATACCTGGGCCCATTAGTGCAGATCCCGGGATAAAAGGTGTAGTTTCAGGATCATATCCTGCCTGTTTGATAACAGCCTTAACATCCTCAACAGCTTTGTTAAATTTAGCTTCGTCGTAATTTACAACGTCCATCTTATTGATTAGAACAGCTAAATTTTTCACACCCATAGTTCTTAACAACCATACGTGCTCTTTTGTTTGAGGTTGAACTCCATCTTCACATCCAACAACTAAGAAAGCAGCATCAGCTTGAGAGGCACCAGTGATCATGTTTTTAACAAAATCCTTGTGTCCTGGAGCATCAATAATAGTAACTTCAAAGTTCTGAGTCATTAACTTCTTATAAGATAGGTTAATTGTAACCCCTCTCTCTCGCTCTTCCTTCAAGTTGTCCATTACATATGCAAACTCAAAACCTGCTTTACCATGCTTTTCAGCTTCTTCTTTGAACTTTTTCATCTCTTGCTCAGACACTGCTCCACCATCGAAGAAGACTCTGCCTACAGCAGTACTCTTTCCCTGGTCTACGTGTCCTACAAAAACAACGTTCATAATTGGTTTTTCTTTCGCCATGTTATTATATTCATTTAGTTAACATTTAGCCAATAAAGGCATAATTATAAGTAAAAAAAGTGGTTTAAAAGGGTTTCGGGAGGGGAATTCTGATATCTTCTAGCCCCCATTGGCCATCGGTGTTAATTCGCCAAATCTCTTCCCAAATCTCTTCTCAATAGCCCGAACATTCTTCGGATTAGCTATCCAGAGCCCATCAACTCTTATTCCCGACTGTTCACAGGGCTCATCATCTCCACCACCCATCCAATCCACAATTCCAGAATGTGCTACATAAATTTTATATTTCTCATTCGCGGTGGGTGTTGCAAATACCATTTTTGTCCTTTTTTGTCCTTCGGAGGTCACCTGCCTTCCAAGATAAACGCCAACCACAGCATATCTCCGAGGAATATTCCATCCTTCGCAATTTTCTTCTCCACTTTTATAGAATGGGGCCTTGCGAACAGACAACGGATAGGGTTCCCCAGTATTTTTCTTATCTATTGAAACAAACAGGTCAAACCTTCCCCCATGCCTCCAATATGTAGTCCAAGATTTCCCCAAATTTTCACTGCAAAAATTCTCCCATGCCAACTCCCCGAGTTTATTTTTAACTGCCATAATGTGGAAAGACTTTTTAGCTATTTAAGAATTATTGTAACAGAGTAGATAGTATCTTCTTCCCACTTTCAATGGTTTTTCTTTCACTATCTTTGTCTGGATTAATCTCAACAAGGTCACCTTTTTTCACCAAATTCTTGATTCCATTAACTACTTCCAATAAAAAATCTAATTCCATTCCATCGCCATCTTCAATATACCCGGTCCCTGGAGCAAGCTTCTTATCAAGAACATCGATATCTATACTTAAATACAGATCTTTGTCACCAACAAACTCTTTGATGTCTTTAATTAGTTCTTCATGAGATCCAAGACCAGCCATTTCCAAAAACTTAACACCCTTCTCTTTCATAAATTCTCTTTCATGATCGTAAATTTTTCTCAGACCAATAATAAATAAATTCTCAGGCTTCAAACTTCCTCGATTAATCAAAACTTTATTGAAATCCTCATGAGTGGGTGGCATAAAGTCATCTGAACAATCGGCATGTGCATCAAAAATTACCAAACAAGGATTATCATGCTTTTCAGCAAATGATTTGAAAAGTGGATAAGTTATGGAGTGATCTCCTCCGACGAAAAAACCTCCATCCCATTCTTCAAGAGCTTTATTCGTCTCATCGATATTTCCATCAACAACAGGAACAACTTCTGCCCCCGGACAAATCTTAGAAGGGGCTTTCTCACATCCAACATTAGAACCGAATGATCCCTGAGAAGATGGAACTTGATAGATTCTCATTCCACAACCTCCGTTTCCAGTTTCTTATATCCAAAAAAATCGGTTGTATAGTTATAGGCTCCAGCATTCAAGAAAACAATTTTATCTCCAACTCCTATATCCTCTCTAAGCCTAACCTTATAGCGAAATATATCATCTCTGGTCGGCGAATTTCCCTTAATCAGAAACTCATTACCCCCATCATTAAGCTCTCCTTCAATTAGCATTTTTGTTCCAGTTACAATGTTGTCCGAAGAACCATTGTAAATAGTAGTATTAATAACTAGATTATTATCATATTTCTGAATGACTTCTGTCTCAAGAACAATGCAGGGAGCTGCCAAGAACCTTCCGGGCTCAATAATGGTTTCAATATTCCTCTCCTCAAGCCATTCTTTTGCCTTTTTCAATTTACCAAAAACATAGTCATAAACATCTACAGAGCTACTTCGATATACCGAAGGCAATCCTCCGCCAAGGTTAACAAAATCCAATCTGCCCAAAACTTCTTCAGAAATAGAATCTTCTAGCTCTTCAACAATTTCCCATTCGCTTGTATTCTGGCTTTTTCTGTGTAAATGTATCCCTAATTTCCCAATAAATTCATTATCAGAAACTTCCAGGATTAACTCATTAACTTTTTTAGCCGGCATTCCATAAACAAAATATTTCCCAGTGCCAACTCTGTGTTCTTGAAACTTCATTCTCAACGAAAGATCAATCTTGATTTTTGTTTCTTCAATAACTTTTATCAATCTCTTAAAGTCAACTTCATTGTCAACAACAAAACTTCTAATGCCTAACTCTAATATCTTCTTCAATTCATCTTCTAACTCTGCCTGTGTAAAAAAGTGGATTTTAGATTTATCTTTTATCTCTTCAATTTCTTCAAATGCATGGATAGAAAGATCAACTTCAGGAGATAATTCTTGTAAAAGATCACCAACAATTCTATTGGTCTTATATGAATATGAGACTTTTAATCCAAGGTTCGTTAATTTTTTAACTTGGTCAAGAAGTTTTGATTTTGAGAGAATAAACTTAGCTTCATTCATATCAAACTCTCCTTCTCCAAATCGTCCAAAACTTTAGTCATCATCAGAGGAAACGTAATACAAACATCTCCATTCACCGTCGCTGCTTCAGCATCATCTTTAAGTTTCCCCCATGACTTTGCTTCTTGCGTTGTTGCCCCACTCAAACTTCCAGACTGTGGACGTGATGTAGTCATATAAACAGCATAGTCAAATCCACCGGAAAGTAAAGCTGCGAAAATAGCATAATGCTTACTAATTGAACCACCTAACGAAATCAAGCCTTTTTTCTCATCAAAAGACAAATCAGTAGTCACTCTTTCCATATCTCTAATAGTATCCACAATAAAATCATCATGCTTCTGTGCAAACATATACAATTGAAAACCAAAACTAGAATCTGCAATTCCAGGACAATAAATTGGGATATTATTCTTTGCTGCCTGATAAAGTATTGAATTTTGATCATCCAACTGAAGTCCAATCTCATGCAATAATTCAGACGAAGAAATTCTTTTTTTCTTTTCATAAATGCTACTTAAAATCTCACTCATCTTATCTTCAAATTTCATATAACTTTCAGTATGTATCACAATATTGCCAACTCTATTTTCTCCTCTTTCATGAAGTGCAGTGTCATCAGCATGAAAGTTACTAATCTCAAAAGCATCACCCAAAGATTTCATAATATCTTCTTCGATTGAACCAGAAGTTGTAACTAGAATGTCAGGTATTTTCATCTCACAAAGCTGACCAAAGAATCCTCTCAGCCCAGATGTAACCATATTAGATGTAAACGTCAAGAATATCTTCGCTCCAGACCTTTTCATTTTCAGAACAACCTTAGCAGCCTCGGAAAGTTCAATCGCCTGGTATCCCAAAGAGCCGAAACTTCCAACTAATTCAGAAACTGTCATGCCTTCATGCCAACTAAAATCTTTTATCTTTTTCATGGTATACCTGAATATTTAGAAAAATAAAGTAAAAACTACACAAATCCTAATAAATTGGAATCGCGATAGCTTTAGTTATCATAAAAATATTAGCTGAAGTGAGTTTTTAAGCCTTATCCCCAACCAATCCCTTGAACTCTTCCCACTTATCAACAGGAATTGTCGCACCCGTAGCTTCTTCGTGCCCTCCGCCCATAACACCCTCAATCTCTGAAACAATCTTCTGTGTTAAAGTCAAAGCACCTTTTCCACGAATAGATGCATTAATCTTCTCAGGTTTCTTAAAACAAACAATAATCGTTTTATCGGGATATAAATAATACAACTTATTGGCAATCTCAGAAGACATACTTACATGCCCAGAATAACTAAATAAGATAACATCCTCTTTTTCATCGATGCTAGAAAGAGCCTTCTTCACTTGCTTTTCATAAATCTCATTCAACTCCGAATACCTCTTGTGCAATTGCCTTGTCCGAGGATTTTCCTCCAATAAATCATAAGGAGACTTAACATTAAACATATACTTAACCAAATTAATCACGTTAGTTGTTGTATCCATCATCCCAAAATTCAACATTCTAACAAATTTACCAATTTCAGTGCTATGCAATGCTTCAAAAGCAGAAACCTCCGAATTAAACAACTCTGGGTACTCCTTTTCAACTCTCTTCCCAAAAATAGGACTATAAACATCGCCTATGCAGCCAATTAAAGCCAGCCATAAATCCTCATCACGACCAAAAACTTGTTGCGCAATGTATGTAGTGGGCTCTCCCTCTGGATATGTAGAGTAGAATTCAACTTTAGACTTCAATTTTTCAGAACTTTCGGACTTATGATGATCAACCCACATAATCGGAACTCCCATTTCATTAACAGCGTCGACAAACTCACTACTAACTTCTGCTTTATCCAATATAACAACTGCATCCGAACCAAATTCCTCAACCTTTCTGACATATTGATCTGTCAATTTGGGGAAACTCTTTATCGGAACGCCCCTACCGCGATCCATAGCCCTTCTCAAAATCAAAAAACTACACAATCCATCGACATCGTTATCAAATAAGAAGATAGGGTTCTGACTCTGATCCAAAAAGTCTCTAATCTTTAAGATTTCTTTAGAACCTAACATTAACTTACGACCTTCCCTTCAAGTATTTTCTCAGTCAGGTTGTTCAACTCTTCTTTGAAATCTGTGGCCCTTCCCTTCAAAACTTTCTCTAGATCAGCATCACTTCCTTCGAGCACACCCTTAAGCCCGCCAAGATTTTTCAACAATTGAGAGATTTCTTTTTCAGACAGATTTGCCATTGACAATAACCTATAGCCACGACCACTAACAGCTTCATCATTTGATTTTTCCAAAAGCAATCTAGAAATAGAATCTAAATCAATCAATCCCTCAAAGCTATAGTTTTCCAATATAGCCTTTGTTCTTTTGAGTGAAAGAATTGCATAATCTTTTATTACTTCAGACTCTCTTCTCTCAACCCCCTTGATTAATTCTCTATATCTTAAGTTCATAATATTACCATAACGACCTATTTCAGTAAATTGTTTCTTCAATGATGTAGAAATCTTCAGTATCATCTCAGCCCTCTGTATAATCCTACAAACATCACCAGCGCTTACCAAATCCGAAACTTCAAGAACGTTCAAATTACTAATTGAATCGTCAAACAAGTCTCTCTGTTTCTCTAAGACTTGTAAATTGGCAGAAATATCCCTAAGTAATTCGTCTGGACTTTTTAGATTGTATTTTTCCCTTCCCAAATAAAGAGTTGTTCTCTTTCTTCTTTCTGAAACAACTATAACAAATGTTCCTGCTTGTTTTGCAACCCTTTCCCCAGCCTTATGTCTTGTTCCTGTTTCCGACGATAAAATTGTATGATCTGGAGTAATTAACACATTTGCATAAAGGATTCTTTTCATATCTGTTGAAATGATAATTGCACCATCCATTTTGCATAATTCAAAGAGTTTTTGTGGTGTAAAACGACAATTAATTCTGAATCCTCCCTCAAAACATCTTTTGGAATGTAATTCTGGAGAATCAAATACAATTAGAGCACCCAAGCCCGCACCTGAGAGATCTTCCAGGACGGTGTTAATAGAATTACCAGGAGCGACTTTCTTAATATAATCCATTATAGTTTTTTCTTTTTCTGTGGCCATATAAGAAAATGCATTGCCTAGTATTTATATTTTTGGTGGGTTTTTGCTGTCCGACTCAATACGGCGTGCAACATAATCATAGAAAGTACTTACAGAATCTCCGCTTCTAAGATATGTTAAATTGGAAAACTGCCCTATCCTCCTCCTGTCGCCCATAGTGCCTGCCATTGCCAAAACAAAAAAATCTTTTTCAGGATTTAGGGCGATCACTTTCTTCCAGGCCGAATGACATCCTTCAGTATCGGTATAGAATGGATGGACCAATACAATATCTCCCTCTATCTCTGGGATAACATCGTCCCTACAAATACACTCCTTAGCCAAAGGAGATATCTTAAATCTTAATTTTAAATTTGGCTCAAGAACTTCCTGATGCCAGACAGAGGGAATGGTTCCTTCCTGCATAAAGTGGTCGTAAATTACTATTTTCATCTTGTTTGATTATCACAGAACTCTTTCCCAACCAGTTGACAAACCAAATTCCCCAACACTTTTAAACCTTTCCAACATTTCTAAATCATGGTAACAATACTAGGAATAGAATCAACAGCCCACACTTTCGGAGTAGCCGTAGTCAGAGACAAAGAAATCCTCTCAAATGAAAAAGATGCCTACTCGACAAAAGATGGCGAAGGCGGAATGATTCCACTTGAAGTAAAAAAACACCATGAAGAAGTAGGAGAAAAGATATACAAACAAGCCTTAGAAAAAGCAAAAATCAAAGAAGATGAAATAACAGCAATTGCATTCTCAAATGCACCTGGCCTAGCGCCTTGTCTTTTGGCTGGCATGGCTTTCGCAAAAGAATTGTCAAAAAGATTAGAAGTTCCGTTAATACCTGTAAACCATTGTATTGCACATTTAGAAATAGGAGAAATAACAGGGGCAAAAGATCCTGTGATGCTTTATGCTTCTGGTGCAAACACACAGATAATCGCATACGAGGCAGGAAAATATAGAGTATTCGGTGAAACTTTAGACCTCGGAGTAGGAAATTTCATTGACACTTTCGCAAGATTCGCAGGCTTGGGTTTCCCAGGTGGTCCAAAAATACAGAAATTAGCAGAAGAAGCAAGCAACAAAGATGAATTAATAGAATTACCATATACAATCAAAGGAATGGACGTAGCCTTTTCTGGAATCCAAACAAAACTAAGAACACTTCTAGATAAAGGAGAAGACCTGAAAAGACTTTCATATTCAATGCAAGAAGTGGTTTTTGCAATGTTAGTAGAAGCAGCCGAAAGAGCATTAGCACATACTGGCAAAAAAGAATTAGTTCTTGGTGGAGGAGTGGCTTGTAATTCAAGACTGCAAGAAATGTGTAAGATTATGTGTGAAGAAAGAGGCGTAAAATACTTTTGTCCAGAAAGACCGCTTTTAGTTGACAATGCTGCAATGATTGCCTATCTTGGGGAAACAATGTTCAGAGCAGGAATAAGCACAGATCACAATCATTTAGATCAAGTAGATATCGCGCCAAGAGAAAGAACAGACGATGTCGAAGTTAGCTGGAAAGACTAAGCTTAAAAACTCTTCAACCTTAAACATTCTATGTTAGAGACATTATACATAACTCTGGTGATGATTACTTCAGTTCCTTTAGGACTTTTTCTTTCTTGGTTTTTGAAAGACGAAAAGCCGTTAGTAAAATCTTACTTTCCTCCAATTTTATGGATTTTAGCTATAGCTGCAGCAATATTATTCTATATAAATCTAGTTTACTTTTTAACAACAACATATCTTTTCTTTATGGTTCTAACTTGGTGGAAGTTGGGAAAGTAATCTATGTTCTGAAAGATATAAATTCTTATAAATGAATGAAAGATATTTATTAAATGGTTAATGAAGCAAGAGTAAGTGAAATTACTGAAGGTGGAGTGGAGATAACATTGGGAGAGATGTTGAGAGAATTTAGGAGAACGGCAAGCTTTTTTGCAAGACGTGAAGACAAAGAGTGGGAGGAATTATCAGAGGATTTTATGCTTGCTGCAGATAATGAATATCATTTTGGAATTAGATGGAGGCATTCACCTGAAAGCCCTATAAGTCCGGATATTTGCTCTAGTAGCGTTTCGCATGATTCGACAGTTTCTTCAGATATTTTAGAGAAATACATAAGATGTAATGTATATTGTTCAGAGTGTATAATGGCGATGTCAGGGAAGTAAACACTTTTATAGTCGATTCTCACCTTAAAATTATGACATTTAACCTAATAGGACTAGGTCTCGAGAAAGAATCAATCTCAGTTGAAGCTCAAAAACAACTAGAATCATGCGACAAGATCTATTTAGAGGGGTATACCGTTGATTTTCCATATTCTCCAGAAGAATTAGAACAATCCTTAAACATAAAAATAGAAGTTTTACCAAGAGAAAAGGTAGAAGATGAATCCATTATTGAGGAAGCCAAAGAAAAAAACATCGCCTTATTAGTTTATGGAGATTCTTTATCTGCAACAACACACACGCAACTAATACTTGCTTGTAAAAAACAAAACATCCCATCTCAGATTTTTCATAATGCATCAATTATGACTTCAATCGCGCAAACGGGCTTACAATTATACAAATTTGGAAAAACATCAAGCATGCCAACATGGACAGATTCTTGGAAACCAGATTCCTTCATGGATTATATCATAGAAAATCAATCAATCAAAGCGCATTCATTACTTTTGATTGATATTGGATTAGATTTAGAAAAAGCTAAAGAACAACTTAAAACAGCGTCAGGAAATAAGGAATTTAAGTTAGAAAAGATAATCTTAACTTCTAATATTGGAACAAAAAACCAAAAAATAATTTATGATAGGTTAGATAACATTCCGAACGAAATAGCAAAACCATTTTGCTTCATAATTTCTAGTGAATTACATGATTTGGAAAAAGAATTTTTAGAAAGTTTAAAAAAATAAAAAACACCCTCAAGTTTCCCCAAGGGATTTTGCGAATTTATAACGAAATCATTTCAACATTGGTTTCAGGAAGTCTTCCGAATGTCTTTGCTGCAATTGCCTTTGCCTTCAAACTTTCAGCACCTTTAACAAGCGCTAAAGTAGCACCTTCTGCCATTAAAACAAAAGCATCTTTGGTTTGCAATCTACTCAAACGAGAAGCAGGAACATTCTCTAATACGTTAAGATCTTCATCTAAAACAAGAACATTCTTACCCTTAATCTCAGAAGCCATCTCTCGAAGTTTTGAAATATCATCATCTCTAACGTCTCTACGAGCAACAGTTTCTTCTACAACTTTTGGTTTTGATACCTTAGAAGCACCACCAAAATATTCAGCAGCTGTAACTTTCTTTCGAAGAGCTTGTAAAAGCTCTTTACCAGTCAACTCCTCAACTTCTTTTCCATCGGGTGCGGATGTAACATAAGCTAATTTCGCATTTTCATGAACATTCTGCGCGATTAACTTTCCACCACGATCACCATCAACAAATAGAGTAATCTCTTTCGTCTCAGATAAAGTTGCAATAGATTTAGGAAAACGAGTTCCTTGCATACCAACAGCATTCTTGATTCCATATTTCAATAAATTCATAACATCTGCTCTTCCTTCAACTACGATTACTTCTTTACTAGTTTCAACGTCTGGACCTGCAGCTAATCCTTCTGGACCATAACTAACAGCCTTCGCAATTCTAGTAGATTCTCTAAGTTCATTTTGCATTTCAGTAGAATCAGAACCTTCATTTTGGATATTTGCAAGTAATTGCTTCGCTCTTTCCATAATGTAGTCTCTTTTACTACCCCTTACGTCATCTATACTCTTTACAGTAATCTTAGCATCTGTAGGGCCAATCTTATCAATTGTTTCCATACTCGCAGCTATAATAGTAGACTCTGTCTTATCTAAAGCAGTAGGAATTGTTATTTCACCTGTAGTCTTTCCGTCAACTGTTTCCAAATCAACTTCAATTCTACCGATCTTCCCTTCCTTTTGAAGTTCTCTNAACTCCATATCTGCNCCNAAAAGACCTTCTGTCTGACCGAATANNGCNCCNATAACATCNGGTTTCTTAAACGGACCTTCGGCTACGAANTCNGCAACAATATTATATTTTATTGATGATGGACTAATTTTTGCCATTTTTTTCTTTTTCTCCTTAATTTAATTTAAGTTTAGTTTAACAAGAAATCTGTGACGTGTCTTACAACACACTTTCCCGCACATAACCGTGCAATGAACATGATATTTAAGTGATGTGATAATAATATTTCACTTTTCCTTGTTTCTATAACTAAGACTTAGGGGAGGTTTTTAAATGTTTCTTTTTCCCTTCTTCCCCCCCTTAACCTGCCCCCAATTAGCACCAACAACATCAAAATCAATCTTTCCAACCTTAGAAATAACCACCAAGTTATCAAAGAAATCTTTAGGTAATAATCTTCTGCCGGAATAATAACTCTTCAGGGCATCATATTTTACACCAAACCCATAATCTAGCAATCCTCGAAGTGAAACACAATCCAAATTGGCAATACATAAGTCCAAAAACTCCTTCTGAGATATTTTTAACTTAATTCTATCCATAAGACATCAAACTTACCAACAGTTATAAATTTAACTACGACACCATACAAACCAATAACCTTATAAACCAAAATTCTGAAATAACTATATGAAAAGACCAAAAAAGACAAACAGATACTGTCCTAGTTGTAAAAAGAAAACTCCACAAAAAGTAAAGGAGCCAAGCAAAGGTAAGCCAAGCAGCATGAAACGAGGTAGCAAGGTTAGAATGAGATTAAGAGGATTATGGAGAGGAATAGGAAACCAAGGAAAGTATTCTCGTATGAAAAACCAGGCTAAAAAGAAAAGAAAGACAACAAAAAAGACTAATTACCTATTTACATGCACAGTATGTGGAAAATCTAAATACCAGAAGAAGGGCAAGAGGACCTCAAAATCTGTACTAGAATAAAATGGCAACAAAATATCAAGGAGCCGTGAGAATAGTTGAAGATAAAAAGCATAATGACCATTATTTTAAAGCAGGAGAAATGAATTTATTCCTTAGGTATCAGAATGCTATTAGAAATAAAGAATTCACGTCAATTTGGGTAAGAAGTGAAATACAACGAAGTGAATTAGAAGCAGAATTAAATCATTTGGGGGCTCTAACAAACTAAAATGGGAGAAAGAAAAAGATTTATCGACGTCGACATTCCAATTTTAGACAAAACAATACAAGTTTTAGGAACTCCAAAAGATCTAACAAATAAAACAATAAAGATGGACCTCTCCAAGCAATTAAGAGGAAAGGGATTAACAGTTACACTACAAATTCTAAACAACGAAGACAAATTAGTTGCTTATCCAAGAAAATATGAATTAGTAAAAGCATACCTAAGAAGGATAATCAGAAAAAGAACGGACAATGTAGAAGATTCATTCCAAGTTAACACAAAAGATCTAAAAGTTACATTAAAACCATTCTTAATTACAAGAAAAAAAGTATCAAGAGCTGTAAGAAAAAACCTTAGAAACACAGCAAGAGAATTCTTAATCAATTATGTTAAAGAAAGAACATACCTTGAACTTTGTGAAGAAATCTTAGAAGGAACATTACAAAAAGAACTACTTCCTAAATTAAAGAAAGTTTATCCCTTAGCTTTCTGTGATCTAAGAGTATTCGAAACAAAAGAAGTAACTGATTTAAAACTAGAAGAGCTAAAGAAAGAAGAGGTTAAAGAAGAACCGGCAGAAGAGGTTGCTGAAGAGCCTGAAGTTAAAGAAGTTAAAGAAGAAAAGGCCGAAAAAGAAAAATCAAAGAAAAAACCTGCTAAAAAAACTACTAAAAAGGAAGCTAAAGAAGATGCCAACAAAGAATAAGCCAAAAAGATTCAATAGACACAGAAGCGTAAGAGTTGC
>NZCX01000004.1 GCA_002688415.1 Candidatus Pacearchaeota archaeon | reverse complement strand
TATCTTGTTGATTGAATTTGCCGAGAATCTTTGTTCTCCTCCCGTATTGTTAACCCAAACATATCCGTCGTCTGTGTATTTTCCTTGATAATTTATATAGCCACCACAATCTCCCATCGCTATGCAAACTTGGTTTACTTGTTCAGCCCATTCTTCATCTAAGCATTCTTCTCCAGATTCTATTTCCTTGTCCTTATCAAAATCCCAATCGAGTGTTTCCTTGTAAGTTATTTCACATGATACTGAAGCCTGTTCGCATACCGAATCTGCACTTCCTGAGTTCCAAAACTCTAATCCTGGAGGAAACTCTGGCACACAAATTCCTTCGGTTGACTCGTTTTTATCTTCTGTTGTATCGATTACTTCTAATGGTACATTAAATTCTGAGTCTCCTGTTCCAGAACCAACTATAACTTCTCCTGTTACTGTTGTGCCATAATCTGTACTGAACCGCTCTTCGTCTCCATAAGATGACTGATACGATGACCCACTGAAGTTTATTCCATAAACACTTTCGTACCAGACACAATCTCTTACGTCACCGTTTAGGCAATCTGATCTTTTCTCTTGGGATGTACACTCTTGCCACAAGTTTACTCTACATGCAGCTACATCAAATCCATTGTCTAATTCATCATGAATACAAATCTCATTTCTATAATCTGCGCACCCCTCTGTAACAACTTCTCCGTTCAGACAAACTTCTCTGAAGTGTCTACTTCCTGCTGGATCTGATCCAGAACCTATTTTCCCGTCGTAAGCACACCACGACTCTCCATTCATTCTTGTATTCCCTTCCCTGTCCTTACACTCGGTTGCAATACAATAATGATTTACCCCAGACTCACCAAAGCTTACTTCTTCTTCTGTACAGATTCCACCCATTAAATAGTCGCAGTTTCCACAGCTAGTACTTCCGGCCACTGGATCACAAACATCATCATTGCTTGCGACTTTTCCGTCGTTATAAGAATCATCTGAATCGCTTGAATAAATATTTTCTTTATTCCCGCAAGAATCATACCAAAACACTTTTCCTTCTTCACACCCTGTGTTATATTGTTTTTCACAATTTGTTGCCAGTTCGGCCGCAGAACATAATGCATCTGCATAGAAC
Source organism: Candidatus Pacearchaeota archaeon (assembly GCA_002688415.1). Taxonomy (GTDB): domain Archaea; phylum Nanobdellota; class Nanobdellia; order Pacearchaeales; family GW2011-AR1; genus JAGVXH01. The sequence continues at coordinate 12,770 of NZCX01000004.1, read as the reverse complement.
CGCTTTGCTTCTGTGTCTGTTTCGTTTATCCCCAAATAAGATTCCTCTCCTCCACATTCTTCTCTTGAAACAAATTCGCATGTTACCTCTGGTCCTTCTTCGTAGACACAGGCTCCCATTTGCGAACCTTGGGCCAAAAGAATACATTCAAATTCGTCGGTAACATCTGTTGAATAACTTGCTGAAACACCTACAAAACTCGCTAACCTGCTACAACGAGTTTTTGAAACAAATGCTGCTTGATCTGATATTACACAACAGCCCAACTCACATTGTGCAACTTCAGAAATGTCTTCTTCGTACCAACTCCCGCCATCTTCCTCGCAGGTTGATTTGGGGGTATTTTGTATACAGTTTCCTTCCGTGGGGTTATAGCAGGTTCCCATTTCGCAGAAAGAAGTTGACTCGCATGATGTTGGAGCAGAATCATAAGACGCATCACAACTATCCTCGTCCGTGTTTATACATGTCGCACCCGAAGAAGTCTTTTCGCAGCAATATGATGCTTCAGAGATTTCAGATGATACCAATGGAACACCCATTAGAAAACTGAAGGCTAATATGGCTATGAATAATACTGTTATTTCCGAGAAGGCTATTGCTTTGTACATTTTATACTCCATATCCTGGAGGGAAAACATAGCTTCTTGTCGCAAACTGATATTTCATCTCTCCTGAATTTATCACGTAAATTATTGTGCCGTCTCCCAGCTTAAAAGCATTTACGGGCATATCTGGATATAATAGTTGAGAATTTACTAGTTCATATTCTCCATATGTTGTTTCGTATTTTACAATGTTGTTTGCCAACATCAAAACATTATATATCTCCGTAGGTATTTCTAAGGTGTAATCCTCAAGAGTTGTTGTTGCGTTTCCATCACTAATAACTAAAGGTGCAGAAATTGCGACATCTAGCTTATCCATTTGCAATTCCAATTCTACTTCAATTTCTCCTGCCGAAACTGCATACCCTTGCCTTGTGAATTCTTCTACGTAATCATTAAAACAATTTTCAATTTCTTCTTCTGCTAATATTAGAAAAGAATCTTTGAATTCTTCTTCTAAGAATGGAACTTGGACAACGCATGGCTTGTAATACTCTTCTGTGTAACAGGCATATGGGACTGCTACTCCTTGATATGTTTTATTGAAGTAAGATCCTGTAAAGCCAGCTGTTAATGCTAGATCATCGACGATGCCATCAACCCCCTGCTTAACACAATACTCGAAGGTATCTGGGACAACTATCGGCCTAAAACTATCTAAGAAGCTAGGATTGTAGACGAAGAGAAGAGTTAAGATAGAAGCAATTATTACGATACCTATTATTATAAACAAAGTCAACTGCCCTCTTTTTTGCCTCATTGAATTTTTAGGGAAGACTTATTTATAAAGGTATTGACAATTTAGAGTTTATTCCCTGGAAAGACTTATAAACTAATTATGCATTTGCTTCTTATGATAACCTGGATTATTGTTGGTGTTGTTGCAATAGTAGCTATAGTTTTTTTTACATATTATAATAGATTTGTAACATTAAAGAATCAAATTGCAAATTCACTTGCGCAGATTAATGTTCAGTTAAAAAAGAGAGCTGACCTTGTTCCAAATTTACTTGCTTCTGTTAAGGGCTATATGAAACATGAGAAATCTGTTATCAAAGAGGTTACAGAGGCCAGAAAAGCATTGGTCGGGGCAAAAACGATAGATAAAAAAGTTGCAGCAGGGAATCAATTACAGTCTGCTTTGAAATCTATATTTGCTATCGCAGAAAATTATCCTAACTTAAAAGCTAATGAGACTTTCCTTCATCTCCAACAAGAGTTGAGTGCGATTGAAGATAAGGTTGCTTACGCAAGACAATATTATAACGATGGCGTGATGAGCTTCAATACATTAAGTCAAACTGTTCCTGGTGTTTGGTTCGCTTCTCTCTACGGGTTCAAGGGAAAAGAATATCTACAGATCACTGAAGCTGAGAAAAAAGTTCCTAAAGTTAAGTTTTAAATACCTCTCCTCTATTCTTATTGTATGACTTCACAAAGAATTTCATTTCATGATGAGATTGCTCGGAATAAACGGAAATCTGTTTTTCTAATTGTTTGTGTACTTGCTGTGTTGTTTCTTCTGGTCTATGTCATTGGACTTGCGACTGGCCCAGATTACTTTTTTATGGTTCTGATCTTTGGGACAATCCTCTCGTTGGTTTATGTGGTTGGTGGATTTTATAATTCAGACAAACTTGCCGTTGCATCTGCCGGTGCGAAAAAGGCAGATCCCGTCAAGTATAGAATGTATTATAATATTGTTGAAGGATTAGCTTTGGCCTCTGGACTTAAGATGCCTAAGCTTTATATTATTGACAACTCACAAATTAATGCCTTCGCCTCTGGTCGTGATCCAGGACATGCGGTTGTTTGCGTAACACGGGGAGCAATCGAAAAATTAGAAAAACGGGAATTAGAGGGGGTGATTGCTCATGAGCTTTCGCATATTGCAAATTATGATATTCGATTTATGACTCTCGTTGCTGTGTTAGTTGGAATGATATCTATTATATCTCAAATATTCTTGAGGAGTTTGTTTTGGGGTAGTCTTGGTGGAGGCGGAGGTCGAGATAAAAGTAAAATGATCTTTATGCTTATAGGCATTGCTCTTGCTATCTTGGCTCCAATTGTCGTTATGTTTGTTCAGCTATCTATTTCTAGAAAAAGAGAGTATGCTGCTGACTCTTCAGCTGTTAAGTTTATGAGAACTCCGACCGGCTTAATCGGTGCCTTAGAAAAAATAAAATCTAATCGCCCGTTGAAGGTAAGCGGTGCTATTGCGCCATTATTTTTAGCTAATCCTGGCAAGACAAAAGAAATGTTTATGACTCATCCTCCATTAGAAAAGAGAATTGAGAAATTAGAGAAGATGTAGCTTGCCTTAACGAGTTCGGAATATTTAAATAAGCATAAACCTTGATGTTTTAATGGTAGGGAGGTTGACAAAGGCTAGATCTGCATTGGTTATTCCGATAATATTGTTCTTTGCTATGGTCTTTTTGGGCGCCTATTCCTATACGTTTATTGAGGGATGGAGTTATCTAGATGCTCTTTATTTTTCTGTCTCTACTGCCACAACCCTTGGATATGGTGATTTAGTCCCTATTACTTCTGTTGGTAAAATATTTACTATATTTTTTGCTTTTTTGGTTATTAGCCTTGCTCTTTATTTCTTTACATTAATCGGAAGATATTTTATCTTCGAAAGCAAGAAAAGGGAGCTAGTGGCAAATGGAAGGATAAAACATCACCGAGGAATTCGGAGAGTTAAAGTATGATTGCTTCACAGGTTATGAATAGGGTTGCTACTATCTCTGCAAATATTACACTACAACATGCTGCAAAAATTATGTCTCGAGAGGGGATTGGTAGTCTCGTCCTTAGAAAGAATGGTAAGGCTCAGGGTATTGTTACTGAAAGAGATATCATAAAAAATATTGATAGGTTATATAAAAAAATTTCTACTGTTATGGCTAAGAAACTAATTAGCGTTGACCTTGATGCCGAACTAGAAGATATTGCTCAAGTTATGAAAAAGAATAAGATCAAAAGGGTTTTGATTAGGGGCAAAAGAAAGAAGATTGTTGGAATAGTTACCGCCACAGACTTAATTGCTAATGCTGACTTATTGAACGAGGGATTGGATTTGTTTTAAAAGAATAGACTGCTTAAAACATTGATGCACTTTGTACTTGTTGGCTACTCATCCCTAAACTTACTAAAAATCCTTCAACATCTTTTTTGTTCAATAGTTCATTCTTCTTTTTAGCAAAGCTAGCTAACTTGATTTGGCATTTTGCTTTTCTACATATCTTTATATTCTGAATTGTTCTAGATAGTATTGTTGCTTGATCTTCTGCTAATAGTTTCTTTATGAAATTGAAATCTATTACAAAAGAAATGCCTTTTTTCGCCGCTTCTTTTGCTACCACATGATTTATCCCAGAATCTCTTTGTTTTAATTTATCTTTTTTAGGTCCCATCTCTGGCATAACAAGATAGTTTATTCTCATGGTATCGATTGCTCTTCTATTGAATGCGTCATCGCCACCCTGAAGTGCGATTGTTTTCTTTTTGCCTTTTAGTGAATCTATTATCCTCCTTGCCGTCTTTTCATCTGCCTCGATTAAGTATCCATCCACGTTGTCATCTTTTTTCAGATCTGTTTTCTGACTAATTTTTTTCAGATAGATTGCATTTTCTGTTTTGAATAGCGTTATGTCTTTTACCATTTTATACTCTGATTTTCCCCCTTTGCCAGTCGCTTACAATTATCCTGGCAGTTTTATCTTCGTCTATTTCTCCTCCTTTAATAAGAAGTTTCTTTTTCTCTCCAATTTTGAGAAAGATATCATATTCAGAATCTTTTTTTGTGAATTTTATTCTGTAATTTTCTTGAAGCGCGTTTGTTTTTCTGAGTTTTGATATTAGCCTGAATGCTATTTTCTCTGGGTCTTCTGTTTTATAAATATCTTTTGAAGAAGTTAAAGCGACTTTGGTTTTTGAGTCTTTTTTTGGAATTACTCCTGGAGTGTCCATATATCTCAAATTTCCAACTCTAATCCATTTTGTTTTCTTTGTTGTTCCTGATACGCTTGAGATTTTTTCTTTTGCCTCCGTAAGGCTGTTTAGAATGCTTGATTTTCCTACGTTTGGATATCCAAGTATTGCAACTCTTAATGCCTTTAATCTATTTTCAGATATCTTGTTAAGGTATTTCTTTAAAGGAAGCAATGTTTGCCTTTTCTTTGAGTTTGTAAAAAATGCGTCTTTATGTTTTTCTTTTAATTCTTTAATCGCTTTCTTGTTGACGAGATCTGCTTTGTTAAAAATAAGAACTATTCTGGTCCCTAAAATTTCTGCTCTTTTTTCTATTTCTGAGTTTCTAGTTTCTTCTGGTATTCTTGCGTCTAGGACTAAGAGAATTATGTCTGCATTTTTCAAATTGTTTATAACGACTCCCCAATATCCCATTAGAATAATAAGGTAGGTGAGGTTTTAAAGTTTCTCATAAAGTATCTTTTAGAGTTTCATAGTTTTTATAAAAGAGTGTTAATTGTGTTGTTTATGAAAAAAAGATTAGCTTTGGCTGCTTTTTGTTTGGGCTTGAGCATTCTCCCTTGTTACTCTGACGTTAAAAAAGAGAAAAGCGAGGACGAAATACGAAAAGAGCAAATAGCAGAGGAGGATACCTCTAGTGTTCTTGAAGACTCAATAACAGAAGTTGTGGGAAAGGACTTTGTAGGAAAAGGGGCGATTAAATCTATTACAAGATTTCTTACTGTTATTCCGGATGAACCTTTGGATGAAGAACCGTATTATGGGAGGTCGGCCTCTGAAAGTATAGTGACAGATATCTCTAATGAGTTTACAAAAGACCCCCTATTTTATGATTGGAGGACCGGGGAGATGTTTAATTATAGGGATGGAAATGTTCGAAGTTTTATGTGGAGGGGAAATGTTTTAAGTGGTCTTGGAAGAGCAACCATTGGGGAATTAAAAACACTTAGAAAAAAACAGACTGTTGATAAAGACGGTAATCTCGTGGATAGTAAGATGCAGTTGATTGGACGTACAGTTGGATGGGGTGATGGATTTGTTAGAAAACTTAAAAACATCACAGAATGGAGACCTAGCTACCGTGGACATGAATTAACTGTAAGGCCGGAAATGGATCTAGAAGGAAGTTTAGGTTTTTATTGGGAAGTTGAATCCCCCAGGGTGTTTGTTGATGGTTGGGAATTTAGGTATGAGTCTGGAGAAGCAGCCCTTGGCAAAGATGTTAAACTGGGGCCATTCCAAAAACTTATTTTTGATGCAGCCTATGATCCTTCAAATAGCGAAAATGAAGAAGAGATTCTTGGCAGATTTACTTACAAGAATTCTTTCATAGGATTTAATTCTCCAAAAAAGAGCGAGAAAGATCTAGAGGCTGAAAGAATCTGGGCAAAAGAATGGAATGATAGACAATGGTCTAGAAGGGTTGCAGAGTATGAGAGAAGTAGGATAATTAAAGTTAAGGATATGACTAAAAAAGAGCTTAAGAGGCAGGACAAGGAATGGTCCAGTAGGCTGGTAGCCTATGAGAAGGGTAGGAAAGTTAAGGTTAGGGACATGTCTCCAAGAGAAGTAAGAAGATTTGAAAGAGAGATGAGGGAGTATGAAAGATCGGCAAAGGTTCCTAATTAGTTCTCACTTGCTAATTAATTTTTACTACCGCATAATCAACCTGCACTTCTTTTGAGTTACGGAGTACTTAAATGAAATTATGGTAGAAAGTATATTTTGAATCTCAAGATTATATATAAAGAAAGTGTGCTTTTATGTGGTAAGAGGAGGTAAAAATGGAGATAACGATACAACCGACAAAGGATCTAAGACAAGATTCTACTGAGGCCGATAGAGTATTTGGCGCAGTGGGGGGATTGCTTAGTGGTTTAAGCGGCGAGTTTGAGATAATGCGCCAAGGAAGTGGATATAGCATTATAATATAAAGACAACACAAATGGTGACAAAATTATAGCGACAACTGCCCAAAATTGACTAACTCATTTTTATTTTTCCTTATTTTTATCTTATCCTAGAACGAAAAACCAGAAAAGGAAGACTACAATGTGCCTGAGCAACCTTGCTCCCATAGTTTTTATGAACATGTCTTTTTTGCTCATTCTGAATGCTCCTGCGATAGTTGGCAGATAGGGGATTGGGGCTACTGCAGTGAGAACCATTGCAGAAGTTCCATATTTTGAAAACAGTTTTCTATATTTCTTTATGTCTTCTTTTTCAAAGTATTTTAGGGTCTTTTCTCCGAGGGAATAGCCAAGATAATAATATGCTATAGATCCTAAGATTGCTGAGATTAGAAATACTACAAGAACCCACAAAGGATTCGTTCCTGTGGCTAAAATCGAAGCTACTGCTACGCTTGGTCCAACAAACAAGGGTGCTCCTTCCAAGAAAAAGATGAGTATTGCTACTACTCCAAGACCACCGATTTGTGCCGCAAGGACAAGTTCTTTTTCTAAAAACTTGTAATTGACTATGCTGTAAATCAAAAGAAGAATTACCAGGATGTTAAGAACCCATAGCAATGCCTTTATCGTCCTCTTTTCCATGTGATATTAAGAAAATTCTTGGTTTTATATTTTTCTATGTGGTAAAATTTGTTAAAACTAATTTATTTTTATTTTTCCTGCTTGCCAATCGGTGAGGATCATCCTTGCTGCCCGATCTAAATTGGCTTTTCCGCCTTTCTTTTTGAAGTTATGTTTTATTGCCAATTCCTCAAGTAATAATTCAGAATCTTCTTGCTTTTTCAGCTTGTAATGCTTTTCGAGAACACCTGGAACATCATTCATTAGGTATTGTATAGAGATTTCTGGATCTTTTACTTTACCTGAACTCCTTGCACTTAGAAGTGTTTGTTTTGCCATCTTTGCTTTATCTGACATTGAGTATTCTTTTGCTGGAATAACTCCAGGGCTGTCTAATATCATAAGTTCTTTTGTTAATGANAGTTTTTGTANGCCTTTTGTGAATCCGGCCTCATTTCCTGTTTTTGCTACTGGCCTNCCTACTAGGAAGTTGATTAATGTNCTCTTTCCTGTGTTTGGATATCCTATCACTCCGATTAATGTTTTGTTTAAGTTGTCTTTGTTTTTCTTTGTATGCTCAACTTTTTTTGCAAATTGCTTTAACATGTTTCTCAGTCTTACACTGCCGAATCTTTCATGGGTTGAGATTAAGACATGTGGACGTAGATTTATTTTTGTTGTTTTTCTGTTTATTAGATCTGCTTTGTTTATTGCGTAGATTAATTTTTTGCCTTGTTTTTTGATTTCTTCTTCTACTGCTACATTCCTTGTTTCTTCAATAAATCTTGCGTCTAATACCTCAATGATAATATCTGTCATATCAATTATTTCTGAAACTATCTTTGGGAACTTTTTTCGTTGCTTAGCTATATTTGCTATACGACCAGTGTGTCTAGACCCGAATGAATATCTTACTCTTACCATAATTAATTTAAGAAAACTGGGTTTTTAAGATGTGGGATGATTAGAACCTGAATAAAAATCATTTACCTTTCTCGCCCAGTTCATTGCAGAATCTGCTTTGATTCCTGGAACAGTCCCCAATGGAAGAGTTTTTTCTTCTCCACCATCCAAATAAATGAGATCAAGGTCATACCACCAATGCCAGTTGGCTCTTCTTGCTATGTTAAATCCTTTAACATCTTCTTTTTGTATTCTTTTATTTATTCCTGGAACCGTTATCCCAATCTTCCCATCTCTTTTTGACACAACTAATGAATGGATAGAGGCCTGTGCGGCAAAATAATTATCTCTCTCTAAAAATTCTCTAAACTTCGCCATTATCTTCTCCTCTTTACGACTCTCTTTTTAGTCTTCTTTGCTGCTTCTTCAACTGCTTCTATTCTTGAAGAAAGTTTTTGCATTTTGTCAAATAAATCGCTGAATGCATCATTTAACATTAGAATATCTTTTTTTACATAGGCAAAACTTGCCGTTGTATTTTTTTCTAGTTGTGAGTTTGATTTTTTCATGTAATTAGCTGCTTAAGATAATTTATAAATCTTTGGCTTTCTTAACTTTAAAGTTAAAACAACCTGAAAAATAAAAAAGTAAAAATAAAATAAAAAGTTTATGCGAATGCTTTCTTGGCTTCTTCGCTGAATATTAGATACGCTGCAATTATTATGTCTACAATAACTCCTGTAAATCCTGTTGCGTAGAACCCCCTTGCTATCCCCGTTCCTGCATCAAGAATTCCTAACGCTGCAAAGATTATTACTACAATTCTTGCCCAATTTTTAAGATTCCAAAGCCCTTTTGCTACAAAAAATGATACTATACCCATTATAATAGCAAAGATTCCACCAAAGATTAGCTTAATCCCCAGATATTCGACATCGTATGGAAGACTATCTGCAAATCCACTTAAGCCGATTGCTATTATTCCTCCTATGATAGCAAGAACTGAACAAACATAGTATAAAATTGAAATAATTTTAACGCCCAATGGCAATGTTTTTCGTTTTTTCATTTTTACCCCCTTGTATTAGAATTAATGGTTTGTTCTATTTAAGTTTAATCATTTAGATAGCTCGTTTTCTTCCCGCTGTGTGTAATCGTTAATTTTTCCCTTGCTCTTGAGATTGCCACATAGAACAATCTTTTTTCTTCTGCGTCTTTATTGTAGTTTTCAATTTTAATCATTTCAATTGCTGGATGATCGCTAGCACGACATGGAAAGTTTTGTGTTGTTGCTCCTATCACATATACCTCGTTTGCTTCGAGGCCCTTTATTGCATGAATTGTTGCCAGTGTTACTTCTCCAGGTTTGGCATTTGTAGTTGTTTTTATCTCATCTGTTTTTAGAATATGGACTATCCCGTGTTGTTTTAAAAGTTCTGACAGACTTGTTAATTGTTTATTTGTTCTTGCTAGGACAAAAATTTCTTCTCTTGGGTTTTTGGATTCTTTTATTTGGTTCAGAATAAAACTTCTTTCTGTCTCCTCACTTGGGAGTTCTAAAATGGTTATTTTTCCTTGCTCCTCTTTATGATGTAAGAGATCTGGTAGTTTCATCTCTTTGATTGTTTTATTCATAAATTGAATTATGTTCTTTGTGCTTCTATAGTTTTTCTCTAGATGAATTATCTCTGGGTTTGGAAAATCGTCTTTGAAGTTTAAAATGAATTTTATGTCACTTCCTCTCCACCCGAAAATAGATTGCCTTGGGTCTCCAACCGCAAATACATTATTTGGATTTATAATTTTTATGAGTTGAACTTGTGAGTTATTTACGTCTTGGTATTCGTCTATTAGAACGTGATCAAATTTCGGTATTTCATCTGGATGTTTTTTGAAGAATCCTAGTGCGTCTACTATTTGATCTGTAAAATCTCTTAATCCTTGGGTTTTTAGGTGGTCTTCAATGAATGCAATTGTATTGTAGATAATCCTTGCGTTGTCTTTGTCGTTTGAGTTATGTGAAAAATCATGTGGATCTATTTTCTTTGCTTTAAAGTGTTCTAGAACAGAGAAGCAATCATTCATAAATGAGTTTACTAATTGGTTTTGTGTTTTGTTTTCTTTTTGAGATTCCGAGAAATATCCTTCTATAACTTGTCCTAATTCTAGTCCCTGATTCGCTATTGCTAGGTTTATTGCTAGGATTTTATCCGCATAGCTTATGACTCTTGTTTGTTGTGAATATATTCTTCTTTCGTTTTGTCTTAATATGTTTTCACAGAATGAATTAAAGGTGTGAATGTTTGTGTTTTCTATTCCTAATGATTTTAGACGTGATACCATTTCATTTCTTGCTTTTCTGGTAAAGGTTATTGCTAAGATTTTTTCAGGCTGTATGTTTTTTTCTTTTATCAGAAATTCGATTCTCTTTGTTAAGACGGTTGTCTTTCCAGAACCTGCTCCTGCTATGCATAAAACGTTTTTAGCTTCGTTAATTATTGCTTTCTTTTGTTGTGGGTTGAAAGTTTCTAAGAAATTTTTATGTTTTTGGAAATTTATTTTATCTTCTTCTGTAATTTCTGTTTTTTTGTTAAGCATTTTCTCTTGTTTATGAAGTGTTGGTCTGAAAATTTCTGTTCTTCCTTTCATAGTTAGTTTTAGAAGTTTTGCAAATTTGTTGTAATCTGCCGAGGTATGTTCTATCATCTTGTGGCTTAGGAGTCTCTCCGTCCATTCTGTTATTTTCTCTTGGCTCCACTGTAGGGAGTCAAACGATGGTCTTTCATCTAATCTATTTTTTGTAATTGATTTGTTTTTGTAATTTCCGTTTAGAAAGTCGGCTAGGAGTCTTTTACCTACTGGAAATGGAATCTCGATTAAGGCTTTTAGAATCTTTGTGTAGTCTGTTGCATCGTCTCTTTTGTGTTCTTTTATTTCTGTCATTAGTAATGAAAAGGTGGTGAGTTTTTAAGATTGGTGGTTGGGAAATGCTTAAATAAGGCTTTTTGCTATAAATATTAAGGAGGTAAAAAAAATGGGAGATTCTGTTTCAAAACTTGTTAGTATAGTTACGTGGTTAACTGGCGTTATCGTTGCTTTGGCAGTTGGTTTCGGCCTTATTAATAGTACACTATCCGTTCCTTACATTGGTGTTGTTAATGTATGGGCTGGTTGGATTGTAGTTGTTTTAACTATCGTAGGAGTTGTTTTAGCAATTTTAGACAATTAAATTGTCTATTTAGTTTTTAATTTTTTTATTCCTGGCCTCGGGAAAATGAGGCAGTTTTTATTTTTTGTAGATTTCTTTAATATCGTTTACTGTTTTTGCGCTGATTAGTTTTCTTCTTAATTGTTTGGCATTCCGCATCCTGGAAACACAATATCGTGATCGTACAAGAAACGGTGGATATCGTATGCGTTCACTGTAGTCGGCGAGGTTATGGTGACGACAACCTCGGTGACAACTATCTAAAACCAACTATTTTATTTTGATTTTTTTGAAATTAATTAAATAAGTTTTTTATCCAATCAATAAATTTCTGAAAGATGTTTTTGTTTTCATCTTCCAAAGAATCTCTCAAGCTTTCTAGATCCTCTATTTCAAAAACATCTCCAAAAGAAGTAACAATTTTCTCTATTTCAAGATTCTTTAATTTATCCGCATAAAAAGATTTCTTTATTAAATAGTTCTTGGAGAGATACAGGTCGACATCTTCCTCTAAGATATAATTGACCAGATCTAACTTTCTTTGCCCTTCTACATTATAACCTGCAACGTAAACGCTCGAATAACTATCACATTCATAAGATTTCTCACCCCAACAAAATAAGCAAGTATATTTTCTTCCTCCAATAGGCACAACTTCCTTCAGATCTTCCGACAACCCCTCACTTACAACCAAATCTGGCCAAGGATGATAATATTTTTCACAATCTAGACTAGAACCATCATTCAAAAAGATAGTTATTTCATCCGAGTATATGTTCAAACTTGATTCGTCTGCACTAGCAAAAACCAGAACAAAAAAGGAGAAACAGATTACTAAAACCAAATTTTTCATAAAAAATAGTATCTCGGGAAACTTATAAACCTATCCCTAAAACCAACTATTTTATTTTTATTATTTTATTTTTTATTCCTGGCCTCGGGAGAAAGAGGCAGTTTTTATTTTTTGTAGATTTCTTCAATGTCTTTTATTGTTTTTGCGCTGATTAGTTTTCTTCTTAATTGTTTAGCGTTCTTTTCTCCTTTTGTGAAAGCCATTGCTTGATATTTGATTTGTCTAAAGAATAGTTTGTGTTTTTTTGCTAGTTTTAGATAATCTTTGAAGGTTGCTTTTTTAGAGTTTGTTAGATTGGCAAAGATGTTTGGGTTTCCGATTGCTGATCGTCCAAGCATTATGAAGTCGAAATCTTTTAATGTTTGTTTTACGTTTAGCTCGTTGACATTCCCTGAGAAGATTATCGGGAGTTTTGTTTTAGTCTTTAGCTTTAATGCGAATTTGTAATCTGGTTCTCCTGAATATCCTTGCTGGATTGTCCTTGGGTGTATTGCTATTGTGTTGAAGTTTTCTTTTTCTGCTAATTTTGCTATTTTTATTGCGTTTGGTGATTTTCTTAGTTTTACAGAGCAAGGTTTGTTTGTTGATTCTCTCATTGCTTGAAATATTTTTTGTATTTGTTTTAGGTCTTTTTGTAAGAATGCTCCGTGGCCTAGTTTCTT
>NZCX01000038.1 GCA_002688415.1 Candidatus Pacearchaeota archaeon | reverse complement strand
CCCTGATTCCGTTCATTTCGACTGTTGCAAATATCTCCGCTCCCTCATTCATCAGTCGATAGGATTCTTTATTATTATTTACTTCCATTTAATATTAAATCCTTTTTGTATTGTAGATTCCCTGTCAACCTCTAAACCCCATACCGACCATCCCTCCGTTCTCTGTCTGGCAAACAATTCTATTCTCGGTAAATCACCAACCAATTCAATGATTCTGTCCCTAGTCACATCCGGTTTTTTACTATGTTCCTCTACAGGAGAATCTATTATTGAATGAACATCAGCATTTATTCTTTTCGGTTTTCCTTTGGTCGCAAGAAAACAAAACTCCGCATTCGCCCTAGTCCAAAATCCCATACCCCAAAAGTAGGTCCATATTTTTCTATTTCTCTTTATCCAAGTAAACGCATTTGTTTTATACTTAAATCCCCATGCAGATATAACTTGAAGGGCTTCCGGCAACATCGGAGCGGTCACCCATATAAACAATACACAATCATCAGCAGCAAGTTGGCTAACAGGTAATGCGCATATGTCTTCTTCTGTCATTACAGCATATTTATTTCCAGCCCACCTTCCCGCAGCATTATCCGCATAATTACGATAATACCAGGGAGGATCGGCGTAAATAATACTGTATTTTTTATCAGGGAAAGAAACCTGATTCATTGATTCGCACCTTGCAGTATAGCCAATTTGTATTGTATTAAAGAATCTATCCCATTATACAACAGTAATTCCCTATTCGGAACCTTCTGAATCGTATTAAAAGCATTTCCTCCCCTAGCTTTCAAGAAGGAGGATACCTTTTCATTCCAAGGTTCCAATCCAAAATTCATGTATGCCTGGAACTCTAAACCGGATATGTAACTTCTATTGTCTATCAGGTGAGCTATGTTCATCGTATCCCACTTCCAACCCTTCACATCGACACCAAAATATTGTTTACTCCATACGTGTTCAAATTTGAGATTGTGTGCGGTTTTCGGAATAGTAGGACATTCCAACATCATCTTCCAATATTTCAGGGAGATACTATCGAATGAAGAAGTCATAAAAGCATAAGCCACCGCTCTATCAAAACAAAGGGATACCGATACTATTTTATGTCCTTCTGCATACGGTTTAAGTCCTGTAGTTTCATAATCAAAAGCTAACAATCTTTTATTTTTACGACATCCCTGATACATCCTTTTCAAAGCAAGTGGTAAATTGTCCTTATTTAATACAGTTATGCAATCCTGTTCCGGTTTTTCCTTTTCAACTGTTCCCCTATCATACAATACATGATTGATCTTTTTCATATCGTCCTTGAATATCAACTCTACAGCAGGATTTGTTTCCCTTTGACGTAGAATATAACTCGGATGGAATGAAGGGATAACCCAAGATTCAGATTTCCTGTCAGGAATTATGAAACCTCTCCATCTGCTGATTCCTCCCAAACCTTCTCTCCACCTATCACCTAGAAAACTCTCCAATGCTATTTTACCCAACAGCACAATAACCTTTGGATTCTTTTTCTCTATCTGCTCCCACAATCTAGGACGGCAATAGGCTACTTCATTTGACGATGGGGTTTTATTTTTTAATGGAAAGCAATTTACAGCATTGATTTTCCAGCAGTCCTCATCTAAATCAATCGCAATACTGGACAATACTTTCCTTAAATATTGTCCTGTTTTACCTATAAATTGAGAACCCTCTCGATCCTCTACTCTACCAGGAGCCTCCCCAACTACTAATATTCCCTTTTTACCTTCTCCACTCAATTCCATTTTAGGAGATTGGCATTCCTGGTCCAGCTTGCAAATATAACACTGTCCAACTGGTAGACTGTCCTTAACTGATTTAAAGAATCCCTGCATATTTATTCCGATACTGCTAAAGCAACAACATGAACAAGTTCCCGTTTTCCTTCTTCATCATCCCTTTCGATTCTCAACTTGGTTTTGTCCCCATTCAACTCTAATTGAACAACATCCCCACCCATTATTTCCGATGTCACCAAGTCATTCAAAAACTGAAAGTCTATCCCAAACCTAACCGGCTTCTTATTCTCAATCTCTATTTCCTCCCGAATCCATTCATCCCCTTTTTTCGCAATGAAGAATACTTTATCCTTAGTCACCTTGACTGTGATTCTCCTTTCTGCTTCCCCCACACCCGCTTTCCGAACAAGAATCACGTTCATTCTACTTATAATAGATTTCAAATTTTCCTTATCACCAAAATTGACAGGAACCTCATTGGTAAATTCAATCACTTCCTCTGAATCAGGGAAAGACCCCGCAACCAACCGGAAGGAAATATAAATACCGTCCTCAGATTTAAAATCTATCCAACCTTCTCGGATACTATAACTAACCCAGGAAAATTGTTTCAATAATTTAATGGATTCCCCCAAAACTAAAACATCAGCACAAGCGGGAAGTCCTACATTGCTTCCCTGGATATGAGAAATCCTGAACCCATCACAAGATTCAATGGTATCCCCTGTTATATGCAAACAGCATAATGTATAGTTTTCCATTCTATCAGATACAGAAATAAGACAAGTATCAGCAGATTCTATAAACTTTTCAGGGAGAGGTTCCCATTCAAATTTATCATAGTCCCAACAGACTCCATAATCCTCCAAAATCTCATCGTAACTATTCAACTTGACCTTTACATTCCCCTTCTTATTCACCACCGAAACGAATCCCTTACTATCCAATCGTAAAGAGAATTCATCCTTTGCCTGTAAGCTCTTGATCAGTGAATAGAGTTTTTTACCTTCAACTGAGAAATTATGTTCTATGGGAAATGGAATCGAAATATCTATAGCGTCATTGAATAACACCATCCTTCCATCTTGGAAATGAATACGGGAGAAAGCCTGTAAAGTTGGATTCTCCTGTAAAATTCCGATTGACCAGGACAGGACATCTATTACATCACTTCTTTTATACATACCAACTCCTTACAAGTAGACTGCTGCACCACAATAAAATACCATGATGCAGCAGCTTCCTTTCCCTACTGTTTTGTTACTTCCAAACGAGGATTATATCACGCTCACCACACTTCTCTATAAA
This sequence comes from Candidatus Pacearchaeota archaeon, assembly GCA_002688415.1. GTDB lineage: Archaea > Nanobdellota > Nanobdellia > Pacearchaeales > GW2011-AR1 > JAGVXH01. Next base: position 13,481 of record NZCX01000038.1, on the reverse strand, counting down.
CTTCGTGATTATTCCAACATAAGCCCTCATTGCCACTAGATTTTCTTCCTTCTCCAATTCCTTTGCATAGATTCCCTCAGCCCCCGTAATCAATTCCTTTTGCTTTATCTCAGGATTCCTCATGTAGACATCAAGAATACAATCGATTCTTGTCAATACCCGCTCCTTCTTCACTTTCTCCTTTTTGACTTTCTTCTTTGGTTTTTCCTCAACAACCGGATCAGGTTCCGGTTCTGTGACTGTCTCTGTTTCCTCCGGTTCGGAAGGTGTTTCAGGTTCCAATTCAGGTTCCGGTTCCGGTTCCGGTTCCGGTTTGGGCTTCTTCACAACCTTTTTCTTCTTTTTCACTACCTTCTTTTTAGGCTTTTCTTCAACTTTCTCCGGTTCCTTCGCTTCCTCCTTCGTTTCAGATTCTTCAGATTCGGACAAGGAATTAAACACCTTCCAAACCAGTTCACTCAATTCATCCTTATCCGAAACCAAACCCTGAATCTGCATGAGAGCAGATTTCATTTCATCAACCGGAAGTTTAGGGCTGACTTCCGGATCAAGTCCCAACTTCTCATTCAACTCCTTAATCGCCTTTACGTAATCCTTTCTCGTTACCTTCGACATCGTTTCCTCCAATCATTATCACAACCAGTAAATCTAAACTTCAGAATCAGTATAAATCATTCAGAATATAAAAGTCAAGTAAAATTTTAACTTTTTCTAAACTTTTTTGTTCTCCTTCATTCCGATTTCTCCCATACAACCATAGAGGTAGGACTTTTATCAAGTTCCAATCTAATCAGATCCATATGAACAACATGAAAAACAGGGATCAACTTTTTCGACATCCACAATAAAACATCTTCAAAATGAGAACTTCCGGTTACTACCTCTAAATAATTATGGTCCAATCTGTCAATAACACTTTTTTGAACAACCTTACTTATTATATCAAAGTCCACTTCACCAACTATTCGAGTTCCTTCCTGCTTCCTAACAAACACCCTGAAATCATACCTTATTTTATCTTCAGGGTTATAAAATGAAAGCTCCTTCATCATAATCATGTTACTCATTCCTTCCTCCTGGTTCTATTATACATTTCAGCCAATTATTTCCGTATCCTTTTTTCAGGAATATAACTTGCAATGTAGGGTCTACAAATATCAAGGCATTGTAAAACAGACACTTGACGGAAAAACGGACTACCTCCCCGAATCACCAATTCCACAATTCTTATGATTCCCTTCTTTTTCTCATCCTCAGTTTGATTGATTCCATACATGACCGTTACATGACCATATTGACGCTTATCCTCCGAGAAATTGGACAATCCTATGTTTGCCTTATCATAACTAGCTGCATCCGCTTGCGTAGCCGTTATAACGCAACAGTGCCTTTCCTGTGACAAAGCCCTGAGTGATTTCCAAATTTCATTCTTCTGGTGTCGAAATTCCTCTGATTTTCTTCCACCGTGAACCAGAATATCAGCATAATCAATAACCACCACATCAGGAATGATTCCTTCAAAATACTCCAACCTGTCCAATTCCTGTCGAATGACCAGTGGAGAAAGTGTTGAATTCGCATAGGACAGAAGCCGAAAATTTTTAGCCTGTCGTTTTTTACTCCATTTCATTGATTCCTTATAGGCATCCCCCCATTCCAAAGGTTTGATTCTTTTCTTCTCATACAAGATTTCACCATCCTCCAAATATGGAATCGATATCCTCTCCTTCTTTTTAGCCAGATAATGAATCGGTTTCTTACTTACATATCCCTGAATCCTCAAAATCATTTCCTTTTCACCCATATCACCGGCATCAAAAAATACAACATTTTTCCTAGCTCTGTAAGCTCTCATTGCAAGCTCAATTAGCCAGAAGGTTTTCCCCCTTTTCTCTGGAGCTAGAAACGCAATAAATGATTCCCTCTTAAACTGGTGATTCATCATCTGTCCAAGTGGTTCCTTTGATGGAAATGAAAACATAGTTTCTTCCCTAAAATTAAATGAATCATGTATTGCATTCATGTCGGTAACGGGATCGATTCCACTTGTAGGAACTCTGTCTATCAATTGATACTGCTGAAAGCATGATTCCGCTTCCTCCACGTTCCTTTTATCGATTGCCTGAGTAATATCATCCCTAAACTTACGCAATGATTCCAAACTAAAGAATTTTCTGCTTTCATCCAACAGATAGTCAACATTTAAGTCTTCTTCCAGTGATTCGTAGTCCTGACTTAAAGTAGACAATAATTTTGAAATGAAAGTCAGTTGTTCAGGTTCGATAGTTTGAGAATTGGAATCATAAATATCCTGGATATGAGCTTGTGGAGCTTTGTCAAATTTATCAAAGTAATCAAGACACCATTTCATAATTACCTTGACACCGGAATTCCTGATCAGATCCACCTTAACTGATTCTCTAATTTGACGCAAAAACTCAGTGGATACAATCATCCCTATAACAATTTTCTTTTCTATTTTTTTATCGATTCTGCTTATTTTCATTTCAACCCTTCAAAAATCAATTCTAAGCGTTTCAAAACGGCTACCCATACCTAACCATTACTTTTGAATTAAAGTCTATCCTGGTGGCTGTTAGACCCCTTCCTGTCGATTTTAACGGTGGGAGCGCAACACCAATTTTCCATTACAAGAAGTCTGACATATTTTTGCCGTCATATGCCACCTGGGATGAATCCCATTTATCATCCAGATATGATCTAAAAATATTCAAGTGAATATCAAGGCAAGCAAGATTCATGGTTGTTATCCAGTTCTGGTCAACCAGCCAGTGATAGTAGTCATCATATAATTTTTCAACAGTGGGTAAAAATTGTTTAAATCCATAACCTAAATTTTCTTCCTCTGGAAGTGAATCATACCAGTTACACATTTTAACCAACATGAGAGATAACCTATCTTTTTTCTTGGAATCATTTTTAATGTTCAGTAAATCAGCAAAGTTTTCAAACTCATTCCTTGAAATATTATACTGAACCTTTTTCTTTTTCCTGGAATAATTTGAATGATTCTGACTGGCATAAAATAAAAATGATGATAAAAATTCTTTAGGATGAGAAGGATTATACAATAAAGTTTTTAAACTTTGTATCGGGACGGCATCCCTGCCGTTTTCATAATATTTGGATAATCTCCGCAAAGCTCTTAAAATTTCAACTTGTGACCATTTTTTTGTAATGAAAGCCGTATCTAATTTACCTTCAATAAACTTTTTTAGATTCTTTCTCTTGGACACAAAAGTTCCTTTTTGCATTTCTGTAAACATAGCTACACAATTTTTATAAATCTTTGTATTTGTATTTTCATGCCTGGGAACTCCCTTCAATGAATTCCAGAAGTTCATAAATCTGTTAGACTCATCTTTTGTTGATTCTATTTTTCTAATATTCAACTGGATTAAAGTAGTCTGTTTGATTCTCTTTTGTTTAATCATTATTTCTCCAATTTAGAAAAGTAGAGGAAAAAGAGAATAAAGTAGCGAAAGAAAGGCGAAAGTAGATATATATTATATTATTTTATATTTTTTAATATAATATCTTAGACTCTTAAATATTAATTAGATGTATTCGTAAGAATATATATAATTATATACATATCGCGGGATCACGCGCAGCCCTGCGTAATGTGCGGGCGGGTGCGGGTATGTGTGCGCCCACGCCCGCGATACTAACTACAGATGAATCTACAGGTGAATCACTCATTATATAAGAATCTTTTTGGATAATTTTATACCTTCCTCTCTGTCTAAATCACCAGGATCAGACATATCGGGGATTCTGATAATCTCTGTTTCCGTGAAGTATGAAACATGGTCAGCTAACTTTTCAGCTTGTGATTGTGCTTGGTCCTCATTGTCAAACAGAATCGATACTTTTTTAAATCGAATCAGTAAGTTGGCTTGTGCTTGCGTCCAGGTGATTCCCAATGTTGCAACAGAGCCAGGAATTTTCCAGCTATCGAAAACACCCTCCACAACTATGATGGATGAATGGTTTATCAACTCAATTCCATAGAGATACTTTTTGATATCACCATAATTTTTATACGGCTCTTTTGCCTTATCGGTGACATCCCTTGCAACATAACCTAGAATCTTATAGTCCTCATCCCTGATAGGAATAAATAACCTAAACCTAGAGGCTTTCAGTTTTCTTTGTTCAATGATTTCAAGTGGGAATCCCCGTTTATGCAGATATTTTTTATGGGTATGACTTAATTTGGTTAGTGGTGGAACTGAAGGAATCTTTTTGGGTTTTGTTCCAATGGAGATATCTAAAGTCAATTCTTCAGGCTCAACATCGAGAATCTTAAATAGCGCATTTATCGACCTTGCGCCACATCGCCAGCAGTTTACTACTCCTTTCCCTTCTACTGCGATCCCTAAATGATAATCCTTACTTGCCGATGGAGGACAGAACGGACAATGGATATTTACCCACCCTTGCGTATTGTGCTTATGATTGGTGGTATACTCTATCCTATTGTCCTGTAAGAATTTAAGGATGTTCATTTTTTAGGTGTTCTCGATTTAATGAATTCTATGCACACCTTTTTTGCTTCAACCAGACTGCCTACATCACCTTTTCCACCATAATCGGAATGAGCTTTAAACACTGATTTTTTGAAGGCTACTTTGACCTGTTCCTCAGTAGCAGATTCTTTTAGTCCCAATTGCTGAAAGGCTGACATTGGAACAACTCGAAAATGTTGATGATACCCAAAATTTGAGTTACCGGTAAACTTAAACTTAAATTTGGTTTCTTTAGAAGACTTACCATGATCCACACCAGAATGGAATGTGAACCTAGCACTATTGGAAAATCCTTCAAATCGTTTGTTCAGTTCTGTCATCAGTTCTTCCTCTGACATTTTCAACATTTCTTCTATTGAAAGGTTGCGTTTTTCATTAGTCATCAATCACCCCCTTTCAATTTGTAAAGTCCCTGGGTCTACCATCAGGAAAAAATTTATTCCCCCTGATAACTGCTACCGTGATATCCTTCCCTATTGCTGGATGATCATCCCTTTGTTTCCTTTGCAGAACCACCAGAACCTTACTTTTGTGCGCCAGCGCAATTGCTGTAGCTTTCTCAATAGCTGGTTGCAGGGAGGCGTATTTTGACTTGTCCTCCTTTGTCAAATACTCAGATAGAATTTTAACTACCGACATCGTTTATTCTCCTTCCTGATCTAATTCATTCCAAGGTTCCAAAATTTGTGTTATGTTTACAGTCCCAATCGTATCTCCTGTGACCTCATTGTCATGGAGAAGCAATCCCTTGTTGTCCATCAAGATTGCATTTTCAAACCATTTCTTTTCATTCTTTCCATCACCGTGCATCAATTTTTCATTGTAAGTCAGTTCCGCAACTACCGTAATTGTTTTCATTTTTTACTGTCCTTTCGTTTTTCGGTATCCACCGACATTCGGAAATACCCCATTTTCGCATTCTAAGGGGTCTGACTTCGATGTTCGACCTCCTTTCTATACCTTACCATTACTTTCATTTTTAACGCGCTTAGAATGGCTCTCAGACGTTTTTGCAATATGTTGAATTTCAATTTGCTTTAGTGTATTTTGAATATCATCTATGACATCCGATGAGGACAGAAAATTACTCCATCCTGTTTCATCCTTCCAGTCCTCCGGTTCGATATCCATAGTTTCGATATTATCAGTAACCAGATGGAGGTTGCCTTGGTCATCTACAATTACCAGATTCATACTTTATATCCTCCAGCTTTCAATAACACTTCATCTCTGACAGTTGTTTCCAAGAATTGACACCTGGAATAACCAGCAAGTTCAGTTGGTTTAACTGGTTCACCATCAACTAGAAGCAAGGGACGGGAATCCTCTGCTTCTATGATGATACTTGCACTTGATACTTGGTGGTTTTTAATGAGTTTCATTATATTCCCCTTTCTCTAGTTGGTTCATAATTCTTTTCATGTTGATATTATACAATAAGGGGAATAAAAAGTCAAGTAAAAAATAAACTTTTTTTGAAGTAATTTGAAATGAGTGTTATAAATATGCGTGAACAACAAGGTTAGTTACCAGAATTATTTTTATAATCCTCTAACAAATTCATCAAAAGTGAGGATTCATCTGTTTCCTTACCATCAAGGATTGCATCCAAAACTTTCATTTTCTCATCCAGCAGATTCGCTATCTGTTCTTCAATAGTTCCTTCCGCAATCATATAATAAACATTGACTGAATTTTTCTGACCGATTCTGTGTAATCGATCCATCGCTTGCGCGTGTTCACCAGGACTCCAGCCAAGTTCTAAAAAGCAACAAGTGGAAGCCGCACTTAAAGTAATTCCTACTCCAGCAGCTTTGATATTTCCAACAAACAATCTACACTTAGAATCATTCTGAAACGTATCGACTGCTTTCTGTTTTTGAGTTATAGAATCCCTACCATCCAACTTAACCGGATTGAATTGTTTGAAGTTCTGCATTACCCAATCGACTGTGAAATGATGAGTGGTAAACAGCACCAATTTACCGTTCTCAGTCAGGAAGTTGTTTACCCATTCCTGAACAGAATCTAACTTAGCGGAAACTGCAACCTGTTTTAAGGCTTCCAGTTTTGCTAACGCATTGATTTTCGCACCTTTATCCGATAATTTAGATTCTTTAATCCATGCTGTTAATTCCGCTTCCTTCCTATTGTAATTTACCTTATTGATCTGAAACGGAAGGATGGACACTGTTTTATCCGGCAAGTCCTGAAGGACATCTTTTTTCAACCGTCTAAGCATTAAGGGATTAATTTTTTCTCTCAATTCCCCAATATTACTCGCACCATCAAACTTCCAACCCCAATAATCCTTGTGCGCATCACAATACCTCATTGCATATTTCCAGTATGAGGGAAACTGTGCAGGAGATATTAGATTCAAGGTGTTAAAAAACTCGACAGGCCGGTTGATAATTGGTGTTCCTGATAAGGCGATAATACGATCAACTGTTTTACCCAATTTCATTGCAGATTTCGTAGTCCTTGTTTTATTAGATTTGATCTTGTGGACCTCATCTAATACCAAAACACTGATTTTTCCTCTCAATCTGTCAATGTATCTATACAAAATATCATAATTGATAATAGTGATTCCCTGATCCAGTTTTCCACTGCTTCCATTCACAACTTCAGCATCATCATTCATCCACTTTTTAATTTCCCTTTGCCAGTTCAATTTCAAGGAAGCAGGACACACAATCAAAGCCGGACGGATATCAGGATTGATTTTCAAATAGCCTATAGTTTGTATAGATTTCCCATTTCCCATCTCGTCAGCCAGCAATCCCCTACCATTCCTTGACTGTAACCATCGGACACCTTGTTTCTGAAACGGATATAATCCTTCAAGTAGGGATTTATCAAAGTTGGAGCAGGATAAAATATTATATTCTTCCTCAACCTCATTTATGAAAGGGAAGTATTTTTTTACTCTATTCAGATTTGATATACAAATATTTGCAGTCCAGAATTTAGGTGAGGAATGCCACCGTCTACCTTCCAACTTTCGCATGACATCGACCAGGGAAGGGTCATAAGGAAAACGGAAAATCAATCTCCGTTCACCTTCTATTTTGCGTATAGCAAGGTTATTTTCCATACGCAACATTATACAGGAAAAGTAAAATAAATGTCAAGTAAAAAATAAACTTTTATTGAGGGTTTTTATTTAGTTGAACTGTGAACCAGGGAACTTCTTTGAGTGCGGGAATATGTCTTAATTTTGCTCCGTGTTCCCCCCATTTACCTTCCTCACCAAGAGTCTCACCATGATCCGAAGTCACTATGATTTTCATATCATATTCAAGTAGAGGAAGAATTCCATTATTGATAACATAAACCAGATTAGCCGTGTATGCCTTTACAAGATCCATCCCATTAGTAGGATGTTTATTTGTCGGTCCATCAAACACATCTTCATATTGAGTGGGTTTTGCTTCCTTTCGAGCATTCACGAAATCGCGCACACCAGAAGGAATCTCTCCGATATAGGGAGCGTGGGGTTGCATGGAATGAGCCACTATCTTTTTATGTCCTCTCTGTAAGGCCCTCTTAACACCTTCCAATATAGCATCTGCTGGAACAGTAGGAATTCCATCAACACATCTTTTCCATCCCCAATCCCATACAGGATCAACATACTTAAAGTGATTCTGTCTATCTTTCCAATGGAACTTAGAAGTGTAAGGAGAACCAGCAACATACGCGATATCAAAATATTCCTTAGTCCATGTTCCTTTTATCCATTCTCTGGTGCATGGACCTTCTGATACAACCCTTTCCAATTCACCCGGAATCTTACAGACATTTTTGAATATGTCGTATCTGCAAGCATCTAATACAGCTATTATGAATCTATCTTCTGTATCTATGAGATTGTGAATTAAATCAACTTGAGATTTCATACTGTCTGGAGGATTATTTCACCACCGGTAAGGTCTTGAAAGTAGGGACGGATATATGTCTGTAAAGGTTCTTCATCACCCATGATTCTGACGTTATGGAAACTGGTAGGAGAATCTCCATCTTCCCAAAACTGACAAGTGGTTCCTGTTTCCCACCAACTATTTATCAAAGCCCTTTGTGCTTGTGTAATCCAATTCACTGGAACCGAATAGCCGGTAAAACTTCCTTCTTCAATATAGGTATATAAATCACCTGTTTTGGTTGTATGGTCTGACCGAAATATCGTTTTTAATCTCTCGAAACCATAATCAACAGGAACCTCTATTTGAGAACTGCCTGGACCTTGTAATATCGGTTGTCCCATGACCTATTTCCTTTTCAACTTTCTCAGTTTCATACCTTCAGGAAAAACAACACCTTCAGGAATCTTTACTTCTTTTGAGGTATCCACAATATAACTATCCCTAAGATATTCATAAGGAATCACTCGCTTAATTATTGCTTTTCCATCATCACTAATTACTGCTTGATCTCCTATATTGCTTTTGATTTCTAATGCCATTTCCGTATCAAGACTTATTCTACATTGTTCTGAGTTTGCTGGGTTCTTTCCGTGTCTAAAGAATAGGCGTGAAAGGTTATCTGGATAAACCTCTGAATAATACACACTAATAATTTCACCAGAAATGTTATTGCAAAGAATCTCTAAAAACATACTACCATCCTTTCCTTTAATCAATATGCCTATACCATCGAAGTGCCCCTGTGTGATTGGGTGGGATAGTATTTAATCCTTCTGCTTGACAAGAATCTCCAGCAGTGTTTTGTGTNNGNGAATCGGAATCAAACCGCCAAAAAACATCTGAATGGTTACCCGAATCAACTTCTGGTATATGACTATGATCATCCATAGGCACATAAACAGGATGCCCCGAGGCAAGCTCTCCACCCCACGAATCTTGAAACATTTTCAATGCTGACTTTGTTACTTCTGGCGCACCAGCATCACCATCAGCCATAGCTTGAAAGTTATCGTAAAGCTGTGTCATTTTTGTTGAATTCAGTAAACTTCCGAATGCGAATGATAAACTTGTCCAACCCATCTTATCCTCCTAATATAAGCGATTATAATCCTCATCCAATAATCCCCAATAGGCATCATCTAAAACGAATCCTGCCAATCTTCCCATACCTTGACCATACCCTTCATCAAGAGTTAATTCCATAGATTTCGACTCTATATCTATTTCAACATTTGTGGACAGTAGATTCTTTTCATTAAAACTGAAAATTGGAGTGGTAAATAATACTTCATCCCCTGGAGTTAGATCAAGGAATCTGAAAGGTGTCGTAAGAGTTGTAATTATGTTTGGTTCAGCCCTTCTATATGCTACCCTTTGAGCCAGATTCAAAGCAGACACACTATTAACAAACCAAATCATAGTATCATCATATGTTAAAGAATTCAATCCATAACTGTTTACCGAATCTGTATTTTGAAAGGTTACTACTCCACCTTCCCACTCACCACTAGAAACATTGTAATCCATATTAACAGATATCTCATTGATTATCTGTTTGGTTGTGGCAACTAAATCAGGATCACCAACATAGTAACTATTTGACATATCTACCGTAGTTAGAGAATTTGAAACCATCCCTGACCATCTACTAAAGTAAATCTTACCATCACCTAAAATATAGATTGAACTATCAGTCAATGTCTTCAAGGTTTCCAATGCTTCTATAATAGATTGACCGGTAAAATTTGCACCCACAAAAACCGTATCGTTATCAAATACATTCCACCAAGCCAACCAAGTAGTATAATCTAAATCAGGATTACTTGTAGATTTTACATTACTCAATTCTCCATAACTAGAAACTAAGGTCCAAGCTAAATCAGCGGGGTTATTACTAGCAATACTGATGTTTCCACCTGAATTGCTTGTTCCTACCTCTTTATCACCAAACAACCTAAAGGAATCCTCAAACACTAATGTTACCAAAGTTCCATTATAATTCGCATCAACAAGATTCCCCTTGAATAATGAAATTGTTTCATAGCTGTTTGCAGCATGACAGAACCCATATTCTAACTGACCTTCCTGTGTAAATTGAAGTTTATTTGACAGCAAGGAATTAAATGTCTGATCAGCATTTGTGACATCAACTGTGAAATCACCGGCTACCACATCATCAACATTTCTAGTTATGGTCCCATAGTCAACAACTTTGTTACTGATATCACTATTATTGAAAGTGAACTTCATATACAGGGAAGATGGAACAGTTGATTCCATATTCGATCTAAAGAAACTGGATACGTCTAAACTCATGCCCTAGCCTTTTTATATCTCATAGTAGTAGTTCCACCTTTTCTACCATAATCAGTCAATGCTTTCGATATCTTCTTATCAACCACATCTAGCCACCAATTAGAGGATTTATTCATCAATGCCTGATCAATAGATGAATTCGGCAAAAAGTTAAAATTCTTGATAACCGTAGACTGTTGCGCTTCTTGCTGATTCTCGAATCTGACCGGAACAGAACCACCCTCCATAGGAATGACTGCTTCCTCTCTACTCGGATTGTCTCCTATCATAGCCAATGTTGGTTGCCTTACGACAAGTCCACCCGCACCACTAGGAACATTTTGTAATGGATCCATACCACCTTGAACTACCCCACCTTTAGCAAAGTTCCCCAACCATTTAGCAGCTAATGCAGGACTAAACATAGATGAAAGAAGAATTAACAAAGCCTGATGAGCTAACATCCTACCTATCATTTGAACGAAAGCATTTCCTATTTGAGTGAAAACGCTACTCATAATTTCACCAAAACTTTCGGTGTCCTGAATCATATGATTAAATGCTACGCCAAAACCTCGTTCTATGTCACTGAATGTCCGTTCTGAGAAATCAGAAAAATTTTTCATTCTTTGTTGTTTTTCATCCAAATCCTTTTTGTCTATCTCAGCCATTTTAGCTTGATAGAGTTTCTTTAATTCCTTTGATGCCCCATACTTCATTATTTGCAAACTTAACCACGTATTGATATCCTCACGTTCACGATCCAGGTCACTTAAACCCATCCGGCGTAGTTCTTCAGAGAAATTAAATCTGGCAACTTCAGCTTCCATAAACGCATCTTTGAAAGGCTCTCCCCATTTTTCGGAAGGAGCGAAATCAGGAAGCTCAAGTTCCATCAACTCTGCTAATTCTGTTATCTCATCAGCTAAGATATCAGCAAGATCCAGACCTATATCACCGATTGGAGGAAAATCTATATCACCCATCTTTTCTAGAGCATCATCAAATCCTTTAGCCGGAAGTGGGGGATCAAAGATCCACTCCTGATTTCTTTCCCATAACTCACGAAGTTCGTTCATCGAAGCGTCAATAGATTTAGGATCTGTAGTAAGTCCTAATCCTATAAAGATTCCTTGAGCAAATGGTCCTTTTAATTGTTCCCAAAGATCCTTTCCCATTTCCACAACAGCAGATTCCACTTCATTGAACTTTTTAACCAGTTTGTCCAAATCTTCAAAAAATGCCTCCCCAGGAAAAACTTTCACAATCTTTTTCCAGCCACTAGAAAGCCATTTTGTAGCGGACACACCAAAGCTCTTTAACCCCGATTTAATCTGGTCGAAGTGTTTAATCAAACCAACTATAGCACCAAGGATGGTTCCACCTGGAAAGAGAAGTAGTAATCTTTGCCAATTATCGTATAATACTTCCCTAACCACACGCCCGAATGTCCAAATCGTATCTCTTATGTTGTCAAAACTTTTCGCCAATAAAACGATTCCACCTATAACTCCCCCTATGATAGCTCCACCGATCATAAATGGTGCAAGTGGAATAGCCAAAGAAACAATCACTGCACCTAAAGCAATAAAAGCAGGTATGAGAATTCCCGCAATAGTTCCAGCAACAGCGGCAAATGCTACAATGAGTGGAGTTTTGAACTTATTTACAAAATCTATAGTAGCTTCCAATGCAGCAGGAAGTGTTTCATCCATAAGTTGAATCAGAAACTTCAAGAAATCCTTTCCAAACTCAAGTTCAACAGCACCTAATTTCCTTAAAAACAGTTCCCAGGTATCAATTACATTACTCCATAATCCATGTAAGGTTTTAGCCTGTTTATACATAAGGTTATGGAATCTACCACCTTCAGCACTTAAACCTCTGACAGCTTCCCTAACCTTTTCAAAGGGAACCAATCTAGCCTCTACCATCGATTGCATAGCTCCAACAGGTTGATCCATAACCTTTGCTAATTCTGCAAGCAAGGGAACACCGGCTTCGGTGAACTGCCTAAGTTCCATCCCCGTTAATCGGGTAGCTGACTTAACCTGTCCCATTGCCAATGTCAATCTAGGAAGTTTTTCCATTCCTACAGCAGCAGCAACATTACCAAGGGCTTCAAGGTCTAATCTGACTTCTTTTTCTGTGATTCCATATGCCAGAAGTCTTTTTGTTGCTTCCTCAATTCCAAGCAAGGTAAAAGGTGTTCCCCTAGCCATTTGAGCCAAGTCTAACAAGAGGTCTTTTCCAACCTGCATCGAACCTAACATAGTCCCAAAAGCAATCTGTGACTGCTCAAATCTACCTGCGGCCTGGAGTGCAGACAAACCTAATGCACCCATAGCAGTACCAGTAGCAGCTAATGCGAATGCAGCCTGTCTGGAAGCAGATGCCGTTTTCTCAATAGTCTGTTTAAATTTTCCTACCTTAGCATCGACATCAGTTAGAACAGAACTAATCTTATCTTTAGCACCAAAGATTATTTCAATCTTATTAGCCATTATCTAAAGCTCCGTCTGGCTGATCTGCCTTGTGATCCAGATTGTTTTCTTCTGCGCCTATTGACAACTCGCTGTATTTCATCCACTTCCGATAAAGTTAAATCCATCAAATCCCTTTTACTCCATCCGTATTCAGCCCCAAAGAAATCAAGTAACTTTACGAACTCTCTTTTTCTTGGACTGATTCGTCTGTAAAAAAA